>JBLHWN010000051.1:0-3065 GCA_047629175.1 Minisyncoccia bacterium | reverse complement strand
GGTAGTAACAAATACTCGTTTTACTGATGCTGCTATTAATTATGCTGAATATCGAGATGTTCAACTGATGGGATGGGACTATCCAAAATTCATAAATTTAATGAAGATTGTTTCCGATAAGAAACTTTATCCAGTAACAATTTTACCATCAATTACACACAAGGTACTCAAGGCACTAGCTGCAGACAATATTGTTTTGATCAAATCATTGAAAGGGTATGACGCTGATATGTTACAACATAACTATGGAGCAAGTAGAACTCTGGCTGTTAAATTAGAGAAGGAAATTCAAGAATTGTTAGACTAGAATGTGGATGAGCGATTGACGATATATGCAAATTATGGTTTCATAAGGAAAATTCAAGCTATGTTTGACTACTTAAATAATTACTCACCTAGGGAGTTGGCGGAAATTACAAAATCCAACAACGCTATTTATCGGGCACGTTGGAGCTCTGAAGATCCAATACCACTTAATGCAAACAAAGAATCAAAGCCTAAGTTGACGAAACTTCAACGCAATTTAAATATTGCTCAGGCCTGTGGTTTTTTATTGTAGTAATCAAAAAATTAAAGCAATGAAAAAATTTAATTTTAAATTTCTAAGAATCCTTAAGAAAATTTGAGGAGAAAATATTAGAAAAAATCTAATAAATTATCATTAATGTCTCCTGGTAAGAAATTGGCAGAGCTAAATGAAAATGAACTAAAATTTGAATTATCATTGAAAGGATTTCAATGTGAATTCTCATAATATTAAGGCGCCGACATTGTATGTTGGCTCTTTTTTTTGTTTTTCTACATCACAGGTATATAATAAAAATATTATGAATACTACAGAAACAAATAGCATCTACAAAAATATACAAGATGCAATCAAAAATGCTGGAGAAAATCTCGGTTTTTCTGATATAACGATTACAAATATTATCAACCCATATAATGTCATTAACGAGTCTGTTGATGTCGAAGGCATCGATACTCCAATTAATATGTACCGTGTGCAATTTAATAACGCACTAGGGCCATACAAAGGTGGAATTCGTTTTCATCCGGACGTAGACCTCGATGAGGTTAAAACACTGGCTATAACTATGATGTTAAAATGTTCACTTGTTGGTATTCCAATGGGAGGAGCAAAAGGTGGAGCAACATTGAACCCACGTGATTATAATGAAAAACAAATCGAGGCAGTAGCGCGTGCATGGGCTCGTACTATGAAAGACCACATCGGTGTTGATAAAGATATCCCTGCACCAGACGTAAACACTAACGGAAAAATTATGTCGTACATGGTTGATGAGTTTGAAAAAATAGTAGGGCATTCGGAACCAGGGGTTATTACTGGAAAGCCAATTGAGATTGGGGGATCACTCGGAAGAACACAAGCAACGTCACAAGGTGGTGTTTATTCACTACTAAAAATTCTTGAATATTTCCCAGCAAAGGTCGGAGATAAGACGGTAGTCATCCAAGGTTTCGGAAATGTTGGTTCGTACGCTGCCACTATTTTAGTTGAGGAAGGATTTACTATTTTAGGAATTTCAGACTCACGCGGGGCAATTTATAATCCAGCTGGGCTTGATGTGGTGTCAATCGCAGAGAAGAAGCAACAATCTCGAGAAAGCCTCCATGACATGTTCGCTGCTCATGAGGATGTAATTAAGATGTCTAACGAAGAACTCCTACTTCAGGAATGCGATATTTTGATTCCTGCAGCTCTTGAAAATCAAATTACTGAATCAAATGCTGATGATATTAAGGCTTCAGTTGTTGTTGAGTTGGCAAATAATCCAACCTCCACTCAGGCAGATGATATCCTTAAATTAAATGATGTTTTGGTGATTCCAGATTTCTTGGCGAATGCTGGAGGTGTAACCGTTAGTTATTTCGAATGGGTTCAAAACCGTCAGCAATACTATTGGACTGCAAAAGAAGTCGATGAGCGTTTATTTAAATTCATGACAGAAGCTACAGACAAGACCTATGCACTTGCTCAAAAAGAAAATCTGACTCTTCGTGAAGCTGGATTTAAACTAGCCGTAGAGCGTATTGGAAAGGCTGTTGAATTGCGAGGTCACAGATAACATAATTTATGCAACGTTTTTTTATCGGAATTATAATACTAGCCATTGTTCTTTGGTTTCAACCATGGATTGCTCTTTTAGTGGGAGTTGTCTATAGTTTTTTCAGTTCAAATAATTACTATGAATTAATAATCACTGGAATAGTAATTGATGTGATATATCAATCAGCTGTTTCATTTGGCCCGATTTATATTCCTCTGTATACGCTTGCTGCGATTGCTTTATTTGCAATAACAACTTCACTGAAAAAACGAATGAGAATGTATGCGTAGATCATTTTTTAAAAGAAAATATCGTGATTTTGAGATTGAGCCTGATCAAATTTTTATGGATGATCTGAATGTCTCAGATTTAAATCAACAACAATTTGAAGGTGTTATAGAAAAGCCCATTTCACAAAAAACACTTCTTTTTCTTGGTGGTTTTATCATACTGATCTTTGGAGTATTTTTCGGGCGCTTAATTATTGTTCAGCTTGCGCAAGGTGATTCTTTTTTAAAGCGCTCTGAAAATAATAGATTAAAAAGAACACCTTTATTTGCTGAACGTGGTGTTATCTATGACCGTAACAATAATGAAATAGCGTGGAATACAAACGCAGGTGAGGAGGTTCAATTTTCATATCGTGCTTATACTGAACGTTCAGGCCACGGCCACTTGCTCGGTTACGTAAATTATCCACAAACGGATAGCTCAGGTAACTACTGGCGAACCGATATTTCAGGTCAGACGGGAATTGAGAAAAAATATAACCAAGAATTGGCTGGTACAAATGGGTCTAAGCTTATTGAAACAGATGCCTTTGGAGAGGGTATTTCAAACAACATCATTAGTATGCCTGAGAATGGTACTAATATATTAACAACGGTAGATACCTACATTCAGCATTACCTGTATGAGGCAATTAAGATCCAAGCAGAAGAGGCTGGTTTCCAAGGTGGAGCAGCGAGTGTTATGGATGTACACACAGGGGAACTC
>JBLHWN010000050.1:0-3606 GCA_047629175.1 Minisyncoccia bacterium | reverse complement strand
CCTTGGGTCGCTTGGCGGGTCACTTTTAGAAACTCGCCTTTGCTCATGGCTAACTACTCGATTTGATTAAATTAGTAGTCGCCAAGAGCAAAGGCTCTGTGGGACGCAAACGGAAACACTATGAAAACGATACGCCACATACAGCAGGCGTTGGTCCACATTAAAAAAAGATTAAAGATTACTAAATCAGTACTATGGCCAAAAATGTCTCTATATAGTTTAATTTTTTCGTGCGGTATATGAATGGTTTCTGAGACAAAAAAAGATAAAGTAAGGGACGAACAGAAGGAAAATAACGGATGTAAAAATTGAAACCTAATAAAAAGGATTAGGAGACCTTTTTTAGAGTTTTGCAGTTTTGATCTTTGACTTGATAGCTGATTGATAGTGGGAAATCAGGAGCAAATTAAAAAACCAATATTAGGAATCACCCAACATTTTCGAGATAAACACAACATGACGGATGAATAGTCGTTTCGAATTAAACCATTTAACCTTATCATAATGACCCTTGAATACATTTCTCACTCGTGCTTCCTTGTTAAGTCCAAAGGAATAAAATTAATTTTTGATCCTTGGATTAAAGGAACAGCATATCAAGGGCAATGGCAGCTCTACCCTAAGCCTATGAATCTATCTCAAGTGAAGGAGGCCAATCTGGTTTTGATATCACATGGACACGAAGATCATTTGCATCACGAATCCTTGAAAGAGATATCGAAAAACGCCACTGTTTTTTTTCCATTTCAATGGAGAGCAGGTATTGTTTCTTATCTCAAAGGAATGGGTTTTGGAGATGTAAAGGAATGTGTCAGTTTCCGTACATATGAATACCAACACATTAAAGTTACTTTTCTCGGATTTTCGCTTGAAAGCGTAATAGTGGTTGAAGCTGAAGACCAAGTGATAGTAAATATTAATGACTCCTTAAATTCAAATCACAAGACGGCTGTAAAGTTTCTGATCGACTCGATTAAAAAACGATGGGATAAGATTGACTTTTTATTGTCTGGCTGGAGTGGAGCAGGCTACTTTCCAAACATGGTTCACTTCAAGGGTAAGGATGATAAGGAAATTGCAAAAATCAGAGAACAATATTTCGCCGACAATTTCTGCAAATTTACAAAGGCACTCAACCCTACCGTTGCTATTCCGTTCGCACCTGGTTTTGCGCTATTAGAAGATTCCAACAGATGGATCAATGAAGTGAAATTTCCGAGAACGGAAGCAGAGAATTATTATAAAACCTATTTTGATAAGGGCTCCAAAGTTCAGTTTCCGATCATGTTTCCCGGAGATTACTTCGAAGGAGATCAATTTATTCAAAAGTCTCCTTTGCACGCTTATGGGGGAGATGAGGCATTGTGCAGAGACATACCGCTCGCTTTCGACAAGGAAATTAAAGAAGCAAATAGGATTGTCAACATCACCGAAGAGGAGATTTCAGTTTTAGTAAAGGACTTGAAATTTTGGTTGAAGAAGAATGCGGGAATGTATGACAGAGAAGTGATCGATGACGTTAACTTTTCCATCTTCTGCAAAGACATTACAGTTGATCCATGGCTATGTGTAACTTCGAATAATGGAGAACTCACACTCGTGCGCGACAGCAAAGCACAGGACAGTTCGAAAATGAACATCACCACGAGAGGAACATTACTTGCTCTGAATCTTACCAAAGACTGGGGAGGCGATTTACTCACGATCGGCTATGGGCTCGATGTAGAAGTATTTGACGGATCTTGTTTAGAGAATAATCTGGACATTGTCTGTGTACGCTTAATCACCCGTTTCCCAATGTTCAAGGATGATATGTTATCTCACACGGGACGTATTATGAAGTATTACTTCAATAATCCTGCTTTGACGCATCTTTGGCTCAAGCAGAAAATTTCCCTTCGTTCTCAAGTAAACAAGCGACAGTTTAATGAGCGTGACAGGTGGATTACGTTTAATAAATGTGAGTTGTGCAAGGTCTGCAAAATACCCGAGTATAACTTCGAAAATTCTGAAGAGGTAGGGTCTTAACAAAACGGCACTTTTCTCTTTATGATAAGCTGTTACCAATAGGACTCTACAAATGTTCATTCGATAAGACTGCATTCATTGAAACGGATAGAATTACCGTAATTCAGAACATAATAAAGCTAAAAACGTGTACCAACATTACCTAAGAAAACATGCGGGATCTTGTTAAAATGAAGATGATTACCTTCAACCTAAATCACGGCAAGATGGCCATTAACGTGTTCCAAAAACCGCACGTTTCTTAGCCTGAGCGTTGGCATCCATAAAGATGCGCTGAAATCACAGTCGAATGAGAACACTCTGATAATTTTTTTCTTTCATAACTACCAGAAAATCTTCAAACACAAAAAGTCTTCGTTTATTATGAATTGCAAAAACGATGACATAAAAAAACCGCTGCCATTTGGCAGCGGTTTTTAAGTTATTCAACCAATAATCAGTCTGTAGCTATTTGACTGATTTGAGTTTCTGCAGCTTCAATTGCTTGCTCCAATTGGGTGATCAATTCTTGCTGTTCATCAAGTTGTGTCTGACGATCTTGAAAGGCCGAAATCAAGACAGGTATGAGTTGCTGGTAATTGACAGCGAGAAATTCATTTGCCACAATTTCTTCTGATCCTAATTCGGAATCTATTACCTCAGTGACGGCATGTGGTATAACCTCTGCCAACTCTTGTGCTAGCAACCCGTATTGTGTTCCTTCAGGCAGAGGCATGTACGAAATACTGCTATCAAACTCATAAGACTTCGGATTGAGATTATTCACTATCCCTGTGCCTCCTTCTAGATTCTGAATATTGGTCTTTAGATTTTCATCACTTCCTGACCAAGCGGCGCCCGGGGTAAAAGTAGGCCCCTCAAGGAACAATGCCCATGAGCTTCCAGTACAACCGTTCTTAATTCTTCCATATATGGCATAGGCCACTGAATTAGGAGAGTTGTTGCATACACGGGCAGCTACTCCATAGTTTGAAGATGTGTTGCCACCGTAGGCTCTTCCTCGTATGCCAAGACTACTGGCATTTCCAAATTGAGCTTCGAAATATGCTCCATAAATACCTGTGATGTCTTGCGCCTGGTCGACTTGCCCTCTTACGGCTACATTTTCAGATCCAAAGAGGGAATTATTTCCTACTGAAACGTTTGCCCCATTTTGGATCATTGTAACTCCTAAGAGAATCCCGCCATTGCCAGTTATCCCACCGTGCAAAATGTTACTTGTCAAAAACCGAATATTTGTTGCCGCTTCGGTCTTGATATCCAAATCAATACCTGTCATATTATCCCATCCTAGGTAGTCTCCTGAACTACCTGTATTAAAAAGAGTCGATGTTTGAGTAAATCCCATAGTTGCACATAGGCAACCGACGAATGCTATTAATATCGCTTTCATAGTTCTATTATTTTTTTAGCATTTTTTTAATCTGAATTTCTCCATCGTGGCGTATGATACAGAAGTATATTCCATCTGCGAGACCTGTTGCATTCCACATGGAACTGAATGAACCAGTATCCATAACTCTATTTTCCAATGTGGCAATCAATTCTCCCTTGTCGTTGACAATGTCGACCCGAACT
>JBLHWN010000049.1:0-4069 GCA_047629175.1 Minisyncoccia bacterium | reverse complement strand
TGTTAGAATTTCACTATGAACATCGAAATACTTTTTGAAAATGAAAATCTATTAGTCATCAACAAGCCTTCTGGTTTGGTGGTGCATTCTGATGGAAAAACTGATGAACCTAATCTTGTTGATTGGGTATTGGAAAATTATCCGGAACTTAATGGAATAGGCGAGAATATGTTTATTGAACTACATGGGAAAGAAGTTGAATTAAATCGACCTGGGATCGTACATCGTATTGATCGTGATACCTCAGGGTGTTTAGTTATTGCAAAGACCCAAGAATCCTTTGATAACCTAAAGGACAAGTTCAAGAATCGTGAAATACATAAAACATACTACGCATTAGTTTATGGGCACATTAAAAACGATTCAGGACTAATTGATCAGCCTATCGGACGTCACACCAAAGATTTTCGTATGAAAATGGCAGGAGAGAGCGCACGCGGTAAACTACGTGAAGCACAAACTGAATATACAGTATTGAATCGATATGTTGATGAGTCAAAAAGAGATAAACAGAAACTCTTTGAAAAATACACACTTGTTGAATGTAAACCAAAAACCGGTAGGACTCACCAAATCCGTGTTCATTTGAAATGGCTTAACAATCCTATTGTTGCTGACTCACTCTATCGAGGTAAACGAAAGCACGTATTAGGGCTAGAGAGAACAGCTCTTCACTCGCAAACTATCTCGTTTGATGATATTGGAGGAGAGAGGATTACTGTCAGTGTGGATGTTCCAGTCGATATTCAGCAATCCTTAGATTCTTTATCTATCTTCCTATAGAACGTATAATAGTTATATGAAAACGCGTATTAAAAAAACAGCTCTTTTTATGATCATTGTTGGATTGGTCATTACCGCTGCGAGTGGATATTTCTCATTCAAGCAATTTAATATCATTCAGCAAGGAGACTTGGTTGATGGAAAAGTTACTCAGATTATCGAAACACAGGGTGATGATGGTCCTATGTATAAACCAGAGTTGAGTTACCTATGGAAGGGTCAAGAACAAACCTATAGACCATCATACAGTTCAAGCTCTAATAATTACCGAGTTGGTCAAACCAAAGCATTACGTGTGAGTGACCAGGGCGTTACCTTTGATGGTTACCATCAGGGTCTGATTCCATTGGCTATGGGATTAGTATTTGGAATTATTTTCCTGACTGTTGGTATTGTTTGGTTTAAGCGCCATATTCATCGTTATGATACAGCGATACGTCTCAAAAGATACGGACGCCGGGTCCATGCACGATTTTTTCGGAAAGACACAACGAGGTACACAATCAATAATCAATCAGGAACCATTATCTATTTACAGGAAGAGGGAGGGGAACGAATGTTTCAAACTCATCCAATATTCAGTGAATTTTCAATTAAATGGCTCGAAGAACATATTTTTGATGTATATGTTGATACTGCTAATCCAGATGAATATTATGTTGATATGGAAAAACATTTTGGTCAGCCAGAACCACATAAATAAAAACACTTCGTAGGGAAGTGTTTTTATTTTGATTATTTATTTTAAAAGAAAAAGAATCGAATCAAACTAACAATAGCAACTATTCCAAAGAATATTTCAAGAACTACGTTAGACCAATTTTTATCAACAAATACTCGAATACCTAATAGAGTAGCAGCAACGAGATTTGAAATACTATAAATAAGACCTGTTGGATCAATAAATCCCCAAGCATTTAACGTGTACGCGCCAAAGAGAATAATAGTTCCAAACCATCCAATAATGACAATTACTTTTGATTTTGATGTGAACTTCATATGGAGGGAGCTTAACATATTATTTAGCAGTAAAAACAGTTGATCTTTAAAAGAACTATGTTAATGTAGAGACCATTATGAGTAAGATTAAACAAGAATTCCTTCCAGAATCAGTTCGAAATCGTAAAGATCTCGACATCCGTGCAGGTGATACTGTACGTGTAAACGTAAAGATTCAAGAAAAGGGAAAAACTCGAATTCAAGCATTTGAAGGGCTCGTTCTCGCACGTAAACACGGTAGCGAAAACGGAGGGACATTTACTGTCCGAAAAGTATCAAAAAGTATTGGTGTAGAACGGATCTTCCCGTTGTACTCACCAGCTATCGATTCAATTGAAGTATTGCGACGTGCAAAAGTACGACGATCAAAACTATACTTCCTGCGAGACGCTGTTTCAAAACACATGCGATACAAACTTCGACGTATTACAGATATGAAAACTGGTACTGCCGATCTTCCAGAATGGATGAACGATGACGAACCAGCAGAAGAGGAAATCGAATACGAAGAAGAAGTGGTTGCAGAAGTTGAAGCTGAGGTGGAAACTCCAGAAGCATCAGAAGAAGCATCAGAAGAAGCATCAGAAGAAGCATCAGAAGAAGCATCAGAAGAAGCATCAGAAGAAGCATCAGAAGAAGCATCAGAAGAAAAGAAAGAGACCAAATAGGTCTTTTTTTATTGCTCAGGTGATCTACATGTCTTCATGTAGAATTTAAAGATAAAGAGTCCCAATAAGATTCTTCTTTCTTTGGGGTGGTCCTGCTATAATAGAGTTAATATGAAAAATAATAAAGCATTTCCAAAATTTAAAAAACATTTATCTACTTTTATAAAACTTTCAGTGCTCGTATTTTTTGCGATGTTCTTTTTCAGCTTGCTCTACCTTATCTTTGATCGACAAACAGAGTTCTTAGATCTTCGTTTACCTAACTTTATTCATTACCTAGGAATCTTTATTTCAGCAATGATGATGGTTATGGGGGGGACCTATCTTAAACTATTGAAACACCAAGAAGCATAATTAACCATGAGTGAGCGTTTTTCGTTAAAAGACCTCTTGTTTAATAAAGAGTCAGTAACTTATCTTGCTGCTCTTTTTTATGCAAAAGACGTATCATTTCCTAAGAAAAAATTCATAAAAAATATTATGGGTCTACTCCCAGAACTGGAATTGAAACAACGTATTTCATGTATACGTAAGGAGCTTGAAAAAACATTGCAGGGGAATTATAAGGAGTCTATTAAAACAATTCTTGCAGTATTACCTCCTGAGCTTGATCCAGCAAAGACAGACGATGATTTTGGTAAATTTATTCTAGCCCCATTGGCAGAGTTTGTTGCAGCGAATGGGTGTAATAAAAAAGACCTGTATACCTCTCTGAATGCACTTCGAGAAATGACCAAACGTTTTTCAGCAGAAGACGCTATTCGTTATTTTATTAATGCATTTCCAGAGGAGACACTTTATTTTTTGAAAGAAGGAGCAACATCATATAATTACCACATACGTCGGCTATCAAGTGAAGGAACACGACCAAAACTCCCATGGGGTATTGGCATTACTACTCACTACAAAGAGGCACTGCCTATTTTAGATATTCTTTTCAGTGATCCAACGCGATATATAACACGTTCTGTTGCTAATCATATGAATGATATTTCAAAGATTGATCCAGATCTTGTCGTGGAAAAGCTCGCTCTCTGGAAGGAGTCAGGAAAACAGAATATCCAAGAAATGAATTTTATTTGCCGTCATTCTCTGCGTACGTTAGTCAAAAAAGGTTATCCAGAGGCGCTAGAATTGTTAGGATATCCATGTCATCCAAAAATTACAATTGAGAATTTTAAACTTAGTACAAAAAAAGTGCCTATAGGTTCATATCTTGAGTTTTCTTTTGAAATATACTCACTGTCAGATCAGAATCTTATGATTGATTATATTGTTCACTATAGGTCAAAGTCAGGCTCGACAAGTCCAAAAGTTTTTAAGATCAAAAAGACCCATGTAAAGAAAGGGGAGAGGGTAGTCATAACAAAAAAGCAGGCGTTCAAACCAATGACCACGAAGAAGCTCTATCCAGGAGAACATTATATGGAACTTCAAATTAATGGAAAGAAACTCCCTCTTTCTTCTTTTGTCCTTGTAGAACCCTCCTAAGTCTTGGTACAATAACAGTATATGATATGGCTAACACTTGGGATTATTATCTCAGCGATCGGAGGATTGCTTCTTACGCGTTACATCGATGAAAATAAAAACTCAGAAGATCACATGGTTTGCCCAAT
>JBLHWN010000048.1:0-4240 GCA_047629175.1 Minisyncoccia bacterium | reverse complement strand
CCCAATCAACAAGATTAGGTTCATCAGTTTTTCCATCAGAATGCACCACCAAACCAGAAGGCTTGTTGATGACTAATAGATTTTCATTTTCAAAAAGTATTTCGATGTTCATAGTGAAATTCTAACATGATCAATAATTTTATAAATAAAAAAGGAATCGACGAATCGATTCCTTACTCTTTATTTGTAGATTATTTCGGTTGCAAAACCAAGTTCTAATGCTTGATCTGCCGTTAAATCTATATCTGCTATTTGTTGTAACTTTTCTGGCGATATGCCAGCGACTTCTTGAAAAACATTATCAATCTTCTCGTTGTTTTTTTCAATAGTTTTTACTTCTTCAAATAATTTGCTATCACGAGCGGCTTTAATCAATCCTTCTGTGGATTTAATATTTAGCTCAAAGCTAACTGGTTTAAAATGCTGATGATACATAACTTTTGTGCCTTCATACAAACTTCGCTTAGAACCTGCCATAAAAATAAGTAATCCACTTGATTTTATATTTCCATCTCCGATGGTATTTATAATCCATCCTTCTTTTTTGAGAGACTCTAGTTTCAAATAAATGCCTGTAGCAATTTTTGATTCTCCTCCAGCGCAGTTTACAATAATACTAAGTTCTTTTTCTTTTAAAAAATTTTTATATATTTCAAGAACTCTCATAAACATATCGTAACTGCTATTAGAAAGCATTCCAGATATTGGTATTAAATTTTTCATAAGTATTGCCTTTTTTTGGGTTTTCTATATAATATAGTACATTATTAATATAATTTGTCAATATATATGAACTTCGATAAAGCACCAGAAATTAAGAAAGAAACAGCACTAGAAGAGGGAAAGAATATCGTAAAATGGTCAAATCCGGATGGAACTATCGGTAGCGGGACAGAAGAAGACCGAAAAAACGCAGTTGAGAATTGGGACAATAATTAGTTTTTTTACATTTAGCTCTACTTGAGCTTTTTGTTTTATAAAAATTGGTATACTAATTACATGATCTCATACCTTACTGGAAAACCACTCTTTGAAATAAACCAGGCACTTGTGCTTGATGTACGTGATGTCGGATATAACGTAAACGTAACTGACAGCACCCTTAATTGGGCACTCATGCAATCTACGGTGTCACTATTGATTCATAGTATTGTCCGAGAAACGGCTTTTGACCTCTATGGTTTCGAAACAAAGAACGAACTCTATTTTTTCAAGAAGCTTTTAAATGTTTCAGGGATTGGTCCGCGATCAGCTCTCGCCATGATTGGATTAGCTTCAACTGATACCTTGTACCAGGCTATTGTGCATGACAATATTGATTTCCTTATGTCAGTTCCTGGGATCGGTAAAAAAACGGCTGAACGTATGTGTATCGAATTACGTGACAAACTGAAAGACTATGCCGGTGAAACCGAACGTATCACTCATGACGGAGACACTGACGTTGTTGATGCGCTAATAGCACTAGGTTATTCACCTTCGCAAGCTTATCAAGCCCTTGAAAAGGTAGATACAGAAATTACCGAAACGAATGATCGTATCAAAGCAGCACTAGGTCATATCAAATGACACATCTTTAATGACTATAAATATATTAATTCATTTAGGTGAAAAATACCTTGTTTTCAATTAATAAAAGCTATCCACAGGGTAGCTTTTATTTTACCCATAAGTATTGACTTATTGTCAATATTCTGTTAAATTAATGTAAAATATAACAAATATTTAAAACAAATTTTAAATCATAAAAACCAAACTCATGAAAACAAAACGTTATTACTTAGTATTATGTTTATTATCATTAATTTTTATTACTTCATGTAGTAAAGACGATGAAGGAACAGTCGTAGAACCTGTAATAGAAATTACTACAGACGTAAGCGATTATGTTGCCTTTATCGTTCCAACTGACAATGGCCAATTTATGCGGCTTACTGTTGAAGCAAGTGCTGCCTATGATTATGTAGGTATGGCTATTCGCTTAAAGTATGCGAATAATCCCGGAACAGTTATTCCTGGATTTCAGGGCCTCGCAGAGCTTGAACAATCTGGTAATAGTTTCACTGGAAACTTTCTTATCCCCATTAATGATTTATTGGATGATAACTTGAAAGTAACTCTTGAGGTAGCTCAATTAACAACGAATGAGAACGATTCATATCGAAAAGCCACTGGCAATACGATAGCAAATCCGCTAACTATTACCCCAGAATTTCCACCAGAACCTGTGACATCTATTCATTTGTCAGAAGTTCTATGGAATACTAGTTCAGGTAAATTAGTATTTACTATGAATAATAAGGAAGGTGAAAGTGGAATCAAAGGTCAGATCTACCAAGATGGTGTTTTGATTGGAGGATCATTTACATCAACTATTGTTGGAGAAGATGGTCAGGGAAATATTCCTGACAATCCTGGAGTAGTTGACGGTACCTATCAAGTTTTACTTGAGAATACGAGCTCTCCTGATCCGCTATTTACCTTTATCGATGAAGAAGGAATGGTTCTTTTAAACAGCCAAGGCGAACCAGCAGCATCGGTATTACTTGAATTCACGATATTACCTGAAGAAGCAGTGACTCGTGTAACAAGTAGTTACAGCAATAGAACAACTATGAGTTTCGACGCGACAATGGAAATTTTGAAGAACTTTTCAGAATCACGTGATGTTACTATTCAATTATTAAGCCCAAGTGGTTCAGTAATTGATAGTTCCATCTTTACTACTACTGGTGGAGGAAATGAAACATTTACTGTTTCCTTTCCAACAGCTGGTTCTGGTATTACCTTGAACTCAAATACTACCTATACAGTAAAATGGGTATTCAATGGTGTTTCATTTTATGACAGCCAAGTAACAACAGCTGATCCAGGAAGTTTTGGTATTGTGTACGGGACCGTGGATGAAATTACTTCATTCTCTGGACGCGTTCAAATTATTTATACCAATACAACAGGTAGTGATGTTGAAGCTATGCAATTATTTAGTGGCATTGATGTTGACGGAAATCCTGTTACATCAGAAATTCCAATAATTATTCCAGCAGGAAGCGTAAATCAGGTGATGTATTTAACAACAACTGGTTATAAACAAAATTCACAAGTAGATTTCTCTTTGGAAATTAGTGGATCACCGTTTATTTCAGGAACGTTCAATACCGTAGCTGTGGAATATACCAATGAAACAATTACGAATCCGAATGATCCTGGAATGTCTATCATTGTAAATGCCGGGCAAGCTCAGATGACTGAATATGTCTTTGAGTTTGAGGCTAATGGACCAGCAAAAGTTTATGAATTTATTTATGAGATAGATTCTGTAGATAATACTGATCCAAGTGGTTATTTCGATAACTTACAAATCGCATCAAGCGCCAACGTTGACCCTACATGGACCTTTGATGGTAGCACGGGTAAATATCGAGCTAGTATCGTAATTACCGAAAATGTTATCATTGGAAGCAATAGTTTCATTGGTGGTTTTGCAGCCGAAGATTATACAATAGTTGAAGATTTTAATTTAAAAATCATGGCATTGGATGATAACGGTGTAATCATTGGTGAAACAATGACTACAATACAGGTGAAAGCCGAATTATAATTTTATGAGGAACCTAAAATTCCCATCCCAAAAGCCCTTTCAAATTGGAAGGGCTTTTTGTTACCAATTTTATTTGAATACTGAATACGCAGTGATACCAAACGCAACCGATACATTCAATGATTCTTTTTCTCCTCGCATAGGAATTTCAATAATAGTATCAGCTAAATTTAAAACATCCTGGGCAAAACCGTTCACCTCCTCTCCCATAGCAAGGATGAGTTCCCGAGTATCTTCTGATGATCTAAAAATATCATGTCCAACAGACTGAGCGTCTTGCTCAACACATACCAATTGCGCACCAGTTTTTTGCAGCTCAATTATATCTTCTGGAATGGTTTTCAATTGAGACCAGGAAACTGATTGTTCTGCCCCCAGAGCGATCTTGTTCATATCCCTACGGTTACGCCCGAAACGATCTACTGGAAGCGGTGTGTAGCCTGAGAGATAGATGTGATCGACACCAACAGCGTCAGCAGTTCTGAAAATAGAACCGACATTATGTACGGAGCGAATGTTGTGTAGCCAAACTGATTTTTTCATATACCCCATCCTAACAAATAAAAACACAGAAATATATCTGTGTTTTAATCAATGTCCGCTCGGAAGGATTTGACCAGGAGTCCTTATTTTCATGAA
>JBLHWN010000047.1:0-4371 GCA_047629175.1 Minisyncoccia bacterium | reverse complement strand
CACTTGGTTGGATTGTTTCGAATTATGCTTGGTGGGTTATCACCAGAAGAAGATTCAGTTGTTGATCGAGCTATTACGGAAACATATGCATTAAAAGACATCACGCCGAATTCAAACTATGCAGATATTGAACCACCATTGATGTCTGACTTTGAAATGGTACTTTCTTCAATGGAAGGAAGTGAGTCATTGTTAATGCGTCTTACTAAATACACACGTGGTACCTGGTCAGGATTTATTAATAAACCATCGAACGTTGATATTAATAAAAAACTCGTGGTCTTCTCTATTCGAGACATGGAGGATGATCTAAAACCAGCTGCGATGTATATTATTACTCAATTTATTTGGAACGCTGTACGAAAAAATGTGAGGAAACGACTTCTTGTTGTGGATGAGGCATGGTGGATGATGAAATCAGATGATACAGCATCATTCCTGTTTATGATTGCAAAGCGTGGACGTAAATACTTCCTTGGTCTTGCAACTATTACCCAGGATGTTGGTGACTTTATTAAATCAAAATACGGCATACCCATTATCACGAACTCTTCTATGCAACTCTTGCTTAAACAATCACCAAGTGCCATTGATAATCTCCAAGAAGTTTTCAGGCTTACTGATGAAGAAAAATATCTTTTGATTGAATCAAATGTAGGAGAAGGGATCTTCTTTGCTGGATTGAAACATGTTGCGATTAAAATTATTGCATCGTATACGGAAGATCAAATTATTACCTCTGACCCAGCTCAAGTGCTCTCAATTAAAAAAGCACGTGCAGAGTTAAAAGAATCACAAGAAAACCAAGGTTACGTAAATTAAAGCACCATAGATATTATGGTGTTTTTTGTATAAAGAATCACCATTATGTATTCTTTGTTCCTACGGGGCTCGGAAAACATAAAAAGGATACAAATCCTACTTGTATTCTTTTTATGTTTCTCCTCGCTTGTTGTAATAAATACGCTACAATAATAACATTATGGATCAAGAATCAACGAGAGGGTCTATCATTGTGATGGCTTACCCTGCTAATTTTGCAAAACTATCTAATGAAGGAATATCTAAAATTACTCCTTTTATAGGTATGGGAAACAAGCATGGTATAAAAGTAGGTCATGCAGCCTTGTGCACTATTAACCACGAGACGGGTAGTGTTAACTACTATGATTTTGGTCGTTATGTTACTCCCGAAGGTAAAGGTCGCGTACGCAACGTATTCACCGATGAAGAGCTCCATGTTCCTATTGATGCGATCATGGAAAATGGTGAGGTTGCTAATTTGAATGAAATTCTTATTTGGCTTGAAGCTCATCCAGAAAAAACCCACGGAGAAGGAACTCTTGTTGCCTCTGTCTGTTCTGACATTAATTTAGACGCTGCTGAAAAATTTATTATCGATATCCATACAAAAGGAAGCATCCCATACGGAGTCTTTGTAAAAAGTGGAAGTAATTGTGCACGGTTTGTGTTTGATACCATTATGGCAAGCTGTGAAGATAAAAAAATGTACAGGAAGCTTCTCAGAGAAAAAATTATAACTCCGAGCCCTTTAGGTATTCTTGGTAAAGCATCTACCTCAGGTTCTGTTTATACTGTCTTAAGTGGTGTTATTAAAACCCGTAAGCCATTCCAACGTCTAGAAATTTTGAAATATTTTTTCCAGAAGCCTGATTCTTCTTCAGCTCATCATATTCCTTTTACGTGTGATGTTCCTAACGCGCATTATCTATCAGGAGTTGGAAGTCAGGCATATTTTACCCTAGAGGCTCTTGAAGCAGAAGGTGAGTATCGTATTACGCGATTCACTGAGAATGAGTCAGGAAACTGTACAGGTATATTTGTTCCTGTTGAAGGTGGGTTTCACTATACGCAAAACTATGAATTTATATATGATAGTAATTGCCACCACTGTCATATCAAGCAAAATGACAAAATTTTTAGATTTAATAAAAAAACATCCAAATAAATTACTTGGATGTTTTTTTCTTTACCACTAAACGACGATCGTGGCCTTCACCTTGCGATTCGGTAATAATATTATCGATATTTTTTAGATAACTGTGAATAAGCATTCGTTCATAAGAATTGAGATACCCAAACTCATACGGTTTATCAAAGAATTGAACACGCTCCACCGCAATAGAAGCCTTTTGTTTCGCCATATCAATAAACTGTTTGTTCTTTCCGTTGATATCGATGACGATATCTTTATAGAAATGATGTTTCTTTTTAAGTGTTTCTTTAAAAATATGCCCAAAATCACGAGAGAGTGAGTTATTGTTCTCTGTAAATAATTCTTCTTCGGTTCCAGAAACACGAATAGCCACAACAGTAATATGCAGATCATTATCAATGATGACTGAAATTTCCTTAATGTGTATTCCCATCATGGTGAGGAGTTGCTGCGCTTCAGTTTTTAGCGTTTCTGGATCCATAATAATTATAGTATAAGGCAAATAATGTAAAACAAAAAGAGATTATACAATCTCTTTTTGTTTTAATCGACGTTGAATGTACCATTCTTGGGCAATCATAAATAGGTTTGATGTTACCCAGTAGAGAGCTACAGCCCCTCCAATAACATAAGCAAAAACGGTAATCATGATAGGCATAGTATATTTCATTGACTTACCAACCATAGCCATCATTTTTTCTTGTTCTGTTTGTTTTCCTCCAGCATCCATTTGTTTAAAGCTTGCTGAACGTGATAAGTGAATATATTGTGTCAGTCCCGTAAGGAAAGCCAACACGTAACTCTTTTCCGCTAAATCAAATCCAAGAAAGGTACTAATAATTGTTTCTGGCACAGAAACAAAAGAATAGAGAACTCCTGGGTCAATTTCAATTCCACCATCTCGGAACACCCAATACAAAGCAATAATAATCGGGAATTGAACAAGAATAAGAAGAAAACTTGAAAATGGATTCACACCGTGTTCTTTATAGAGGGCGAACGTTGCTTTCGCCTGTTCTTGTTTGTCGGTAATTTTTTCTTTTAATTCTTTCAACTTTGGCGCAAGTGCCTTTGTTTGAATTTGAGTTTTCAGCGATTTATATGAAAGAGGCGAAATTATAAGACGAACAATAATTGTTAAAATTATCACCGCAATAAAAAGTGAGTTGTTTGGTAGTGTATCCACGAGCCATACCAAGGCATTATAAAGTGGGTTATAAAAAATACTGTTCCAAAGGGTTATCATATAATGGGATTGTATCAGATTCCACTGAAAATAATAGATTATTTATTTACTAGTAAATGCTTTTAGGAGTTGGATTTTTAAATCTTCGGTACTAATATTTGTTGTATCCTTTTGGAGAGAGAGAACTCTATGACCAATTATATTATTTACCAAAGAAAAAGAACGGGTAATGTGTAAGATTCGGCGTTTTTCTCGATTTCGTTTAATTCTTTTTGCAATGACTTTCTTGGGAATAATACAAGACACACGAAAGTCGTCTGCTGTTAAAAACATCATACGAAAGTATGGAGTAAAACTTCTTACTCCTTTCTTTTGAACGGTTCTTACTTCTGTTGAGGAAAGACGTTGTGCACGAGAAAACATATATCTATCATTATACCTAATAACAAGATAACTCAACAACAAAACCCTCTTGAAAGAGGGTTTTGTTGTTATAAGGACTAAACGCTTAGTTTCTTTCGTCCTTTTCGTCGTCTGGTAAGAAGAATTTTTCTCCCACCTGCGGTACGCATACGAGATAGAAATCCATGTACTTTTTTCATCTTACGATTTTTTCTTTTCCGTAATGTTCCTGATTTAGCTTTCATAAATAATAGTTAGTTAAGAGTTTAACAATAGGATCATACTAATATAACTATAAAAATAATCAAGGTTCTCATCTCCTAATAATTAGTATATAGTGATAAAGTTATCCACATGCTCAAATACGTTATGCACGATTTTCACTTTTATCCACATTTGTATTATACTGTTGGTACCACTACATATTATGAACACCATTGATAAGATCTGGGAGGATGTACTCACAGAAATTGAATTAGAAATTTCGCGCCCTAACTTTAATACTTGGTTCAAAAAAACCTTTCCTATTAAACAAGAGTCTGGGACCTTCTATTTAGGCGTTCCTAATGAGTTCAATAAGGAGTGGCTCTATACTAAATTCCACAGCACTATCTTGGAAAAAATTCAGGTTATTAACCCAAAGGTTAAGGAAATCGAATATATCGTTCGAAAAAGCGGTGATAGAGAAACCCCTATTCCTTCAAAAGCAAAAAAAATTCAAACACAAGAATCAACACTCCCTCTGGAGAATGTTCAACTTAACAAAACAAGTAACCTTAATGATCGTTATTCTTTCAATTCTTTTGTTGTTGGACCTTTTAATGAA
>JBLHWN010000046.1:0-4792 GCA_047629175.1 Minisyncoccia bacterium | reverse complement strand
AACCTACCTCATTCAGATGATAATGGATTTTATGATTTTAGAAGCGTAGACATTAATTAATATGGATATTTTTCTTATTGTTACGGCAACAATTTTAGGGCTCCTTGTCGGTAGTTTTCTTAATGTTGTGGCGCTTCGATTTAACACCGGTAAAAGTCTCGGTGGTCGTTCAGAATGTTTCTCATGTGGTCACGTACTCAATCCAAAAGATCTTTTTCCACTTTTTTCATTCCTTTTTCAAGGTGGTCGTTGTCGCTATTGTTCAAGTAGTATTTCATTAGATAACATTTATGCGGAAGTTATCACTGCGATTTTCTTTGGCCTGATCGCAGCTCGAGGAGTCTTCTTGGGCACTATGTTACTTAGTGTTGGCTACTTAGTTGCTACTATTTTCTTGTTTGTAGTTTTCTCAATTCTTATGGTTATTTTTCTGTATGATTTGAAACACAAAATTATCCCAGACGCCCTCTCTGTAGCATTTGGATTGTTTGCTTTAGTGAGTAGTTTCTTTTTCGAATTTGTTAATAAAGTATTTGTATATACAGGTTTTCATGCACCAAGCTTGGAGCACCTATTAGCGGGTGTTCTTATACCAATACCATTTGTTTTATTGTGGATTTTTTCAAAAGGACAATGGATTGGACTTGGTGATCCGAAACTTATGGTAGGTATTGGCTTTTTATTGGGTATGAACTTAGGAATATCTTCAATTTTCATTTCCTTCTGGATAGGTGCATTATTTGCACTGAGTGTCTATGTTGTTAACCGTATTTTTAAAAAGACATTGTTACGGACTGGTAAAAAAAGTATAATGAAATCAGAACTCCCATTCGCTCCATTCCTTATTATTGCCACCTTGATCACACTTGTATTTAACCTACAGGTTATCTAGTAGGTACCCCATTATGACTCATCAAACACAACAGCAAAAAGAGGTAACACAATACGGCTTTAGTCTTGTTGAGTTTATTGTCGTGCTTTCAATCTTCTCTATTATGTCGAGCATCTCTATCTTTAATTACAACGAATATCAGGCGACTATCAGAGCAACCAATGTTTCCCAAGACATTGGACTCTCTATTAGGCAAGCACAAGTGTACGGTATTTCAGCAACTGACCGTATTGTAGGTGAAGATGGTATAGATCCAGAGAATCTGTTTGGAGACGGAGAGAGTATCGAAGATATCACTCAAGACCGATCAATTCGTGGAATATATATAGATACTGATAATGACGCTATTACTATTTTTGAAGACTTGAATAGAGATTTCGAATATAATGATTCAACAGATCGTATTATTGACACCCGTTCTGTTTTAGGTGGGCAAGTTGAGATTCTTGGTGTTGACCTCTGTAATACGAACCCTACGTGTAATAATATTCAAACTAATCCTGTTCATATTGTATTTCAACGTCCATATCCTGATGCATACATTTCTGCAGATGAATCTATAGGTTTCTACGATTATGCGTCTATTCTTGTTGGTGACTCATCAGATTATGACCGATATATTGAAGTCAGTGCTATTGGTAACATTTCAGTAAAAAATAACTATGGATCATAACAAACAAAACAAAAAAAAAGGATTCACGCTTATTGAAATTATGGTTTCTGTATCGATTTTCACGGTCATTATTACGACAGGAATGGGGGCTTTAGTTTCGATCTTGAACACGTATAAGGTCTCTGAGTCACAGAAAAAAGTGCATGATAGTTTAAATTACTCACTTGAATCAATGACACGTGAAATTCGTCTTGGAAGAGATTATTATGCAGGAGCTGATTCTGACGGAAGTGATCAAGGTTCTGCCCAGAATGGAACAAGTCTCGAATCACTTGGGTTGAATACTGCAGATGGAAGGGGGTATGTTGTCTATTATTTAGAGTTCAAAACCCTTATGGTTAGACGTAGTGGTGCAACCCCAGCTGCATTAAATGGAGTACAAGCACTAACTGACAGTGATGAAGTTGATATCGAAAGCATAAGATTTTGGGTAACCGGCACCGACCCATTAAGCGCTGCTGATTATGATCAACCACTTGTTTGGTTGCAGATACAGGCTAAAGCTAAGGGTGAAGAGCGAACAACAACGGTCCAGTCTCTTGTTTCTCAGCGATCACTTGACGCATAATTATGAATGTTAATAAAAAACAAAAGAATAGTGGATTTACTTTGATAGAGATGCTTGTAGCTGTTTTTATCTTTACGGTGTCGTTGACAGCATTGATGTCAATTACTTCTCGCGGGCTTAAGGCTTCTCGTCAAGCGCAAAACCAAGTCATTGGTAATTACCTTGCATTAGAAGGTATAGAAGTCGTACGTAATATTCGTGACACCGCTCTACTGTCACTTAATGATGTTGGAACATGGCAGAATGTCTTTGACCAAAATGAATGCTTGAGCCAGATTGGTATTAACTCATCATGTCAATTCACCCTTGGATCAAATATTGTTTTGTCTCCATGCACTACCTGTAATGTATATTTCAGTGAAACAGATTTTGCCTATAGACATAATCAGTCACAGGGATACGTAGATAGTGGATTCACGCGACGTATAAAATTTACGGCAGTACCGAGCAACGATAGTGAAATTATCGTGACGGTTGTGGTTGAATGGGATGGGGGGGAAGTGACGTATACACAAGATCTCTTCTTGTGGTTATAAATACAAACATGAAATATATTCAAATAGAAAAAAAAGAGCGTGGATTCGTTATCTTGTTCTCAATCTTAATATCATCCCTTATTCTACTTATCTCAGCAGGAATTTTTAACGTAGTGCAAAAAGAAGTTATATTGTCTTCATATGCTAGGGAATCCCACCGTGCATTCTACGCAGCAGACTCAGCCTTGGAGTGTGCACTTTTTGCAGATATTATTGGTATTGGTTCGCCTAACCCTGTAACACCATTTTCTACTATTAATTTATCTAATGGCAGCTTTGATTGTGGAGGAGATACTATCACATCTACCTATCTTGCAAGTGCTGGTGGTACGTCTGATTATGATTACCCCTTTGTTTTTAGGTACTATAATTCATACAACAGTGATGATAATAGTTGCGCGTACGTTCTTGTTGAAAAAAAAGAAACTGGAACTGATCCAAGTGTTATAGAGACACGGATCACGGCGGTTGGATTTAATGCCTGCGTTGATACTGGTGGGACGTATACGGGGGATATTAATATTCCTGATTTTAATGATCCTACTCTACTTGAACGACGGTTAAGTATTCTCTATATACAATAATATATGAATGAAAGTGAAGCTAAAAAACGAATAGCAACACTTGTTAAGGAATTAAAACATCACGCAAATTTGTACTATAAAAAAGATAGTGTAGAAATTTCTGATGAAGCCTATGATTCTTTGTACCAAGAACTTGTTTCCCTTGAACAAGCTTTTACTCACTTGCAAGATAGCAACTCACCTACCATGAGAGTTGGAGGAAAGATTTTAGAAGGATTTGAAAAAGCAGAACATCGATTTGCGCAGTGGTCATTTGATAATGTGTTTGATTGGGAAGATTTACAAAAATGGGAAGAAAAAGTCCATCGTCTTGTTGAAAAATACCCCTCTCTAAACACACATGATTTAGAATATATTGTTGAGTTAAAGATTGATGGATTAAAGGTTATCTTGGATTATGATAACGGGAAACTTACCCGAGGAGCCACACGTGGTGATGGAGAGGTAGGAGAAAATATCACCGAGAATTTAAAGATGATAAGTGACATCCCCTTAATCATTGATACTAAAGGTTCAATTTCAGTTATTGGGGAAGCTTGGATCGAAAAGAAACAACTTGAGGAAATTAACAAAAACCGAAAAAAAAATAATTTAAATCTTTTTGCTAATCCGAGGAATCTCGCAGCCGGCACGTTACGTCAATTAGACACCTCAGTTGTAAGGTCACGAAACCTAAGAACATTTATTTATGACTTGAATTCTTTTGAAACAAATGGCTCATTTAGACATCATGACCAAGAGCTAGCATTTCTCAAAGAATTAAATTTTTCTGTGAACACCGAATTTTTGAAAACGAAAAAAATAGAAGACATACAAAAATTTTACAAGAAATGGGCAGCTATTCGCCATGACCAAGAATACGGCGTAGATGGTTTGGTTATCAAGATTAATAATACAAATATCTGTAAGACTCTAGGGTACACTGCGAAAGCACCACGCTTTGCTGTAGCCTATAAATTTCCGGCAGAACAACAAACAACAACAGTTCACGGAATTACCATCCAAATTGGGCGTACGGGTGTTATAACACCAGTCGCAGAGCTCGTGCCAGTCCTTGTAGATGGTTCAATGGTACGACGTGCTACTTTGCACAATACGGATGAAATCGAACGTTTAGGTCTGCTCATAGGAGATACCGTTATTATTGAAAAGGCAGGTGATATCATACCAAAAATTAAACAGGTAATGGTAAGCCTGCGAACAGGAAAAGAAAAAAAATTCAACTTAGAAAGGCAGGCAAAGTTAGGTGGTTTAATTCTATCGAAAGAAGTTTCCTCTGCAGGAGTAACCTCATGGTACGTTGATAATTCTTCGGACGAAGTTCGGATTAGACAACTGTCATATTTTGTTTCCAAGAAGGCGTTCAATATTGAAGGAATGGGGGAAAAGCAAATACATGCCTTATATACGGCTGGGTATGTTAATTCAATGAGCGATATTTTCAGACTCACTTATGAGCAAATTATTGCTTTGCCATTATTTAAAGATAAAGCTACGCAAAATCTTTTGGATGCAATTAATCTATCAAAAGAAACTTCG
>JBLHWN010000045.1:0-4926 GCA_047629175.1 Minisyncoccia bacterium | reverse complement strand
ACGGATCAGACACCTACGCTGGTGTTACTGAATACCAAATCGCACAAGGACTTCAATATATTGATGGTATTGTTGGACCTGAAACATCAAGGGATTTGAATGCATAAATTTTGAAGTAAATACACCGAGAAGGTGTTTTTTAGTTTAAGAATATCAAATAAAATATATTTCAAATATTTTTGTGATAGTATTTTAGTAATGACACATCAAAAAGTCTTATGGAAAATTGAAGAGTTGTGGAATAAATTCTATAAACCAGTAGATACAGTGAATATCGATATATCAAGTAATTATAATGAGAATGGTACTTCAAAATACTATAATCGTTTTAGAAGAGTTGATAGTTTCAGTTTCAAGAGCACGAAAGATGTAGTTTTTGAAGATAGTAATGGAGTATATTTAGGATTAAAGAATTTACAGGTAAAAAAAATAGATAACAAACTTGTCTATCTTTTCGATAACCATAACGAGATGATCTATTCGTTGGTTGAAATATCAGAAACATCAAATAATAGATATGACGTAGTTCATATTGATGCACACCCAGATGATGCAGAATTTCCTGGTGAAAAAATAAATGATTTAAATCTGAAGAATGTTGAAAAATATATAACTCATACAAGAATATCTGATTTTTTTGACGCTATTTCTGATGCTAATACTGTTGGAGAAATACATAGGGTTACTCATTCAGATAATCTTGAATTTTTCATGCCTCCAGAAAACCCTTATATTTTATCTCTCGATATTGATATATTTGGACCTGAAGGTGATTTTGCAGAGTTAAAGGATAAGGTTAAAGCCATTGCATCGGCCTGGGGTGGAGCAGAGGCGGTTTGCATAGCAACAAGTCCTGGATTTATTGGTCAAAAGTTTGCGAGGAATATTATTGAAATTTTTACTGCTAATTAATAAAAAAAGTATACATATATATAGTACTTTGCAGGCTTGACCTATTTTCATAAAAAAGTAGTATACAAGTCATGAAGCTCCTTGTTTTCACAAGGTTTTTTATATGAAAATATAAATCTAAATCATGTTTCGTATTAATAACTTAATTACTTGTACCGCTTAGTTTCGGTACTCGTACCCTTAAATGGCACAAGAGCTTTGGCGCTTGTGCTGATCATCAATATGACACGATCACTGAAAAAAGGGCCTTACGTAGACGCACGGCTCTTAACAAAAATCGAAGGGAAAGACCCAATGAACACACCAAGTATTAAAACTTGGAAACGTGCTTCAATGATCTCGCCAGAAATGGTTGGATTTACCTTTGGAGTCCACAACGGACGAAAACACATTGATGTTCTTGTATCAGAAGATATGATTGGACATCGACTAGGAGAATTTTCTCCAACACGAACATTCTACCGACATGGAGGTAAGATGCAGAAAGAACTTGATCAGAAAAAACGAGAAGCTGAAATCACAGCCGCGAAAGCAGCTCGTGTATAAGCTTAAAATAGTATTATGAAATCAAGTTTAAAAAATTATCGCCAATCACCACGAAAGGTACGCCTTGTTGCTGACCTTATTCGTGGGAAAAAGGTGAGCACAGCACTTGTTGAATTGGAATTTCTTCCAAAACGAGCAGGAGAAGTTATGACGAAACTCATTAACTCAGCTGCTGCAAACGCAGAGAACAACTTTAAGGTAAACATGGATGATTTAATTATCAAAGACTTATCTGTTGACCAAGGGGTAACACTAAAACGCTACCGTCCGCGGGCTCGAGGAGTAGCTAAACGAATTAACAAGCGAACAAGTAATATCAACTTGGCTCTCGCTGTAAAGAAATAATTATGTCACATACAGTACACCCATATGCACACCGGTTAGTGAATCTACGAGGATGGAAATCAAAGTGGTTCGCAACAGGTCAAAAATATCGCGACTACCTTAAGAATGATATTCTTATTCGTGAATTTCTAGAAAAGAAACTTCGCGGAAAGTATGTTGCATCAATCGAATTCGTTCGAGATCAAAAATCTACAAAGATTGTTATCGCAACTTCACGTCCTGGATTTATCATTGGTAAATCAGGAGAGGGAATTGCAACTTTAACAAAAGAAGTAATTCGAGAAATGAAACGCAAAAACATTGTTGTTGCAGCAGATTTCTCAATTGATGTTACTGAGGTCAAGAACCCAGATTCAAACGCTATGATCGTAGCTCAACAAATCACCGAAGGTCTTGAGCGACGTCTTCCGTTCCGACGAGTTATGAAGCAAATGCTTGATAATATTATGCAGGCGCGAGAAGTGAAAGGAGCAAAAATCAGTCTTGGAGGACGTCTTGGAGGAAATGAAATGTCACGACGTGAAGAAGTAAAACGTGGGGGAATCCCACTGCAGTTCATCCGTGGAGATGTTGATTACGCTGCATACCGAGCAAACCTTCCATACGGAGTTATTGGAGTAAAAGTTTGGATTTACAAAGGAGACTCTTTGGAGAACAAAAACAATAACCGATAATTATTATGTTATTTCCAAAAAAAGTAAAACACCGAAAATGGCAAACAGCTCGACAAAATCCAAAGAAACGTGGAAACGCAACGCGTGGAACACGTATCGTAAATGGATCTTTCGGACTGAAAGCAACATCAGGTGCACGTGTTACATCGAATCAAATTGAATCAGCACGTAAGGTACTCACTCGTGAGGTTGGAAAACTAGGTAAATACTATATTCGTATTTTCCCAGACCGACCAATTACACGTAAGGCTGCCGAAGTAGGTATGGGTAAAGGTAAGGGGGATCCACAGGGATTCTGTTTCGATGTTGAACCAGGACGAATCATGTTTGAAGTTGGTAATGTTACTGACGAACAAGCGCGAGAAGCACTGCGAAAAGCTTCGACAAAATTACCTGTTACCACAAAGATCGTCAATAAGAACGATATTTATTAATTCATCAGAAACCATATATGAGCACTGAAACAAATAAGAAAACATTGCAAGGTACGGTTGTATCTGATGCAATGGATAAAACAGTCGTGGTAGAAGTTGGACGTTTTGTAAAACATCCAAAATACAAGAAATTCTATAAAATTTCTAAAAAGTACCACGCACACGATGAAAAAAACCAATATAAAATTGGTGACACTGTTGATATTGTTGAAACGAAACCTATTTCTAAGAAGAAAAGTTTCATAGTTGTATATAACGACTAATTAACAAACAGTTTTATAAATACAATACGAGCTCTTACGCGAGACTTGAAGATTTCTTAGAAATCTGAAACTCCCTTGAAAAAGGAAGTCCCAAGTAGTCCGTAATCTCGGTAAAGAGATTCATTATGATCCAAGTAGGAACAAATGTAAAAATCACTGACAACACAGGAGGGAAAACCGGACGTGTCTTCAAGGTTCTTGGAGGTTCAAAACGTCGTTATGCCCGACTAGGAGACTTGGTAGTTCTATCTATCAAAACATCTGAACCACGAAAACTTGTTAAAAAGAAAGACATTGTGCGTGGGGTAGTTGTCCGTCAGGCAAAAGAATTCCGTCGAAAAGACGGTTCATATATCCGGTTTGATGATAACGCTGTTGTTATTGTTGATCCAAAAGGAGAACCACGGGGAGCACGTATTTTCGGGCCTATCCCTCGTGAATTACAAGAGAGAGGGTATCAAAAAATCATCTCGCTAGCACCCGAAGTCATCTAAGCTTATGAATATTAAAGTAGGAGACAATGTCATCGTCATCTCAGGATCACGAAAAGACAAGAATAAGCAGGGAAAAGTTTTAAAAACTTTTAAAGATACTGACACCGTTGTAATTGAAGGAGTAAACATCAAGAAAAAAATTACTCGTGATCCAAGCGGTAAAAAAGTAATCGTCGAAGTCGAATTCCCATTACATGCTTCAAACGTTATGTTCTATGACGAAGCAGCAAAGAAAGGAAGTCGTATCGGATACATCATGAAAGATGGTAATAAAGTTCGTGTAGCGAAAGCTTCAGGAACTGAATTGAAATAGGTATATGAAATCACTTAAAGAAAAACAAGCAAAGGTATTTGAAGCTCTTGGGGCAGATCTTGGTTTGAAAAATGTGATGGAAACACCAACCATTGAAAAAATTGTGGTGAATGTAGGTACAGGGACTATGCAAAAACAAGATCGAAAGAAAAACGATTTTATTGCAGAACAGCTGGCTATTATTACTGGTCAAAAACCATCTGGACGGGCAGCTAAATCATCAATCGCAGGATTCAAATCTCGTGAAGGTGATATTGTTGGTCAAGCAGTAACTATGCGAGGAGAACGAATGCGTTCATTCTTCGACAAGCTGGTAAACATTGCATTACCTCGAACAAAAGATTTCCGTGGTCTTGAAACAAAGATCATCGATGGTATGGGGAACATGACCATTGGTATCAAAGAACATACCATTTTCCCAGAAACGGGAGACGAAGAAATCTCAAATATTTTTGGATTATCAATTACCGTTGTTACAACGGCAAAAGATAAAGAATCTGCTGAAGCGTACTTACGTTTCCTTGGGGTTCCTTTCAAAAAAGTTAAAGAAGAAATGAAAGCTGAAAAATAGACGAGCAACTTTGTTAGCTATAAAGAAAAAGCACTCACGGTACATAGGTACCGCCGAGGCTTTTTTTTTGCATCATCATTATTTTGCGAAATGAGAAGGGTTAAATATTATTTTTTTATAAACTAATTATCTTGAGAAATGGATCTTTCTGTTGAGGAGCGGGAAAGTATGAAAGTCCTGAGGAAACAATTGAATGTGAAGTTATGGAAGAAATCGGTATTAAAATTAAGGTAAATAGGTTGTTATTTGTCGAAACAGTTAACCATCTTGAAATGCAAGAAGATAATGTATTCTATTTTGATGGTGGAATTCTAAACAAATCACTGATGCACAAAATATCCTTAACAGAAGGGGAAATTATTAATTTTGGATTT
>JBLHWN010000044.1:0-4940 GCA_047629175.1 Minisyncoccia bacterium | reverse complement strand
TATATTTCTGTTTTTATTTGCTTCAAAGATCTTTAAGAGGCGTTTATCGAGCGACCCCTTGTCAGTGTCAGGGAAGAGGTCAATTTCCGCTGTAACTTGCCCTTGGTGTAATAGGTCAGCAACTTTTTTCGAACTGTTTAAGATAAGAGGCGCTGATAGTCCAAAGTGAGTGAATAGAATCTTTCCAATTTTTGAAAATGATTTCTTACCATCTAAGAAAAAAGTTATCTTCATAAATGATAATGATGTTCCTGAAATTTCTTTAACCCAGGCATCATTTACGCGTAGAGGTACAATATCAGGACTTGGCGTATGGACATTATGACCAAGACGTTCCATCCATTTAAATCCATCTCCCGTTGATCCAGTTTCTGGATAGGATACTCCACCAGTTGAGAGGATTACAGAGTTGGCAGTGTAACGATACGCTTGAGTGTCAACCGCTGAAATTTTTCCAGCTTTCATATGGATGTCTTTTACAGGTGTTTCGTATTTAATTTCTACATTATTCTCTTTTACAAAAGCTTTCATAACTTTGTAGACATCAAGAGCTTTTTCCGATTTTGGAAATACGCGATTACGTGCCTGAGTCACAAGAGGAAGTTTCTTTTTCTCAAAAAAAGTAAACGTATCTTTTACTGAAAATTGTGAAAAAGGAGAATGTAAAAAACGCGCCGCATCCCCATACTGAGATAGAAGCTTCCTATTATCAAGTTCATAGTTCGTAATATTACAACGTCCGCCCCCAGTGATTTTTAACTTTTCACCGAAGCTAGCATTTTTCTCTAGAACAAGAACTTTTTTTCCATTTTTAGCAGCAGTTCCAGCAGCCATCATTCCTGCTGATCCACCACCAATTACGATTACGTCGTAATGCGTTTGATGTATCTTCATAACTTCACCAAGTATACGGATTTTTAATTAGAACGCGAGGAGATGGTTGGTCTTGTATATAACTTACTGCGTCGATTTCCTACTTATCTAAAATACCCATGAACTTCAACATAAATCTCAGTAAACAAGTGAAAGTACTAATTGAATTTTTTTAGGATTAATGGTCTTAGTTTTTATAGCCATTTATATTCCAGAGTCTTTAGTCTCTGATGAGAATTAGATAGGAAAAAGCGAGTACGAACCAGATACTAAAAGAGAGGGCGGGTAATTGTTAAATAAAAAAGTGCTGATCATTTTTCGGCGCTTTTTTTTATTTCCATTACTTTGCTATACTGGTGTCATACGTTCCTTATTTGAAATAACCTAATAATTATTATGTTTGTACTACCAGAATTAAAAAACCCATACACCGCTTACGAACCTTACATTGATGCAAAAACAATGGAGGTACATCATCAACTCCATCATGGTGGATACGTAAAAAAATTGAACCATGCATGTGTTGATGCTGAAATTTCATGTGATCGTATTGAAGATCTTTTTGAGAAAATGTCAGACTTACCTCCAGCTATAAGAAATAATGCTGGAGGACACTATAACCACACTGTTTTCTGGAGTTTGCTTGACGATGGTATGACCACACCAAGTCCAGAACTTCATAAAGACATCGAAGAGACCTTTGGTGGACTCGAGGATTTTAAAGCAGAGTTTACCAAGGCTGCCTTAGGGGTATTTGGGTCAGGGTGGACATGGTTGGTTATTAATCACGAAGGGAAGCTTGAGATTGTAACTACAAAGCAACAAGACAATCCTTTGATGAACGATGTAAACCTTGGATATCCAATTCTTGGGGCTGATGTGTGGGAGCATGCATATTACCTCAGCTATCAAAATCGTCGTGTTGAATATTTAAAGGCCCTGTGGTCTTTGATTGATTGGAATGTTGTATCAGAACGTTATACAAACAAGCCAGAAATGAATGACCTAGCCTAGGTTTTTCTTTTTACAAAATTTACTTACCCATGAACTTCCAAGTAAAGATTAAAAGGGTCTTTAAAAGAATCTTTTTTATTTTTTCAGGGGGAAGTTTTTAGGTCCTTATTTTTTCCTGTTTCACTTGTAAAATTCTTGACGCCTATATAGGAAAATTACATTAAGATATGTTTTCAGCGTTAAAATTTGCAATAGCCTAGCTGGTCTTGGTATAATCTAATTATATCAATTAAATGCTACATGAATATCAGAGAGGGCAACTGTCCGCTCGCTCCTTTTTCGGCCGATGTATGTAGTGTTATTGTTATATTTATAAGCCTAACTACTCTACGTACTATAAACTATGGAAATCATAAATGTCCAAAAAAGAAATGGAGATATCAAAGCCTTTGATATTCAGAAAATCGTAAAAGCTATTTATAATGCTATGCGAGAAAGTGATGCTGGTGATCGTAGTGATGCAGAACGTATTACGGAACTGGTATACCAGGAACTCCTTCAGCGTGGTGAGATGAATCCAAACTATATGCCCAACATTGAAGAAATTCAAGATATTGTTGAAGAAGCACTTATGGTTGGAGGATATCGTGAGGTAGCTAAAGCTTATATCATCTATCGACAAGCTCGTGCGGCAGAACGTGCAACTAATATTTTTGAGCGTCGTATTGCTCTCAAACCATATGAATATCCACAACTTAATCAATATGTTGATGCTATAAGACATTCCTATTGGATCCACACTGAATTTAATTTCATTGCTGATATTCAGGATTTCAAAGTGAATCTTAATCCAGTTGAACAAAGTGCTATTAAAAACGCCATGCTTGCGATCTCTCAGATTGAGGTAGCAGTGAAAAATTTCTGGGGCGATATCTACAAAAAAATGCCAAAAGCAGAGATTGGTGCTGTAGGAGCAACCTTTGCAGAATCAGAGGTACGACATCATGATGCGTATTCTCACCTTCTTGAGATTCTTGGTCTTAATAATGAATTCAGAAATTTAAAAAAGAACCCTGTAATTATGCGTCGAGTAAATTATCTTGATAACGCACTCAAAAATTCAAAGAGTGTAGATGATAAGGACTACTCAGAATCAATTATGCTGTTCTCGCTCTTTATTGAGCATGTATCACTCTTTTCACAATTTTTGATCATTATGGCTTTTAACAAGCACAAGAACATGTTGAAAGGTATCTCGAACGTTGTTGAGGCAACTTCAAAAGAAGAACAAATTCATGGTAACTTTGGAATTGATATTATTAATATCATTAAGAAAGAAAATCCAACCTGGTTTACTAAAGATCACGATGACCTAGTACGTAATACCTGTATTGAGGCATACGAATCTGAATCTGAAATCATTGATTGGATCTTCGAAGAAGGGGAGATTGATTTCTTGCCAAGTGCAGTCGTAAAAGAGTTCGTTAAAGAACGATTCAATCGATCATTAAAAAGCATTGGCATCACACCAGTCTTTGAGGTTGATACTATACTCTTGCGAGAGTCAGAATGGTTTGATGATGAAATTGTAGGAACGAAACACGGAGACTTCTTTGATAAGCGATCAGTTAACTACAACAAGCGAAGTAAATCTATTACGAGTGATGATCTTTTTTAGAAGACATCTATTAGCACATTAATTATATATAAACGGACCTGAGTACTTGGGTTTATTTATATTACTGAAACACATAAAACATACATGAATTGGTTAAACGAAAACAGTCGAACATTTCTAGAGCGTGGATATCTCCTACCAGGAGTAACTGCAGAGGAACGTATTCGAGAAATAGCAGATAATGCAGAAAGAATCCTTGATAAACCAGGATTCGCAGACAAGTTCTATGGATATATGGAAAAGGGATACTATTCGCTATCATCTCCTGTTTGGGCGAATTTTGGGCATGAGCGAGGACTTCCCATCTCTTGTTTTGGTTCATATCTTGCAGACGACATGGGAAGTATTTTACATACCCAAGCTGAGGTTGGAATGATGTCCAAAATGGGAGGGGGATCATCTGCGTATTTCGGTGCACTACGGCACCGCGGGGCAGATATCACGAATAACGGGCAATCTTCTGGGGCGGTTCATTTCATGGAACTCTTTGAAACATTGATTGGGGTTGTATCACAAGGTTCGGTACGACGTGGACACCTTTCGCCATACCTTCCCTTGGAACATCCAGATGCTGAAGAATTCTTGAAGATTGGAACTGAAGGTCATCCAATCCAAAAACTAACTCATGGAGTAACGGTTGGGGACACATGGATGCAAGAAATGATTGATGGAGATCAAGAAAAACGTGCTCTCTGGGCAAAAGTTATCCAAGCTCGAAATGAAATGGGATATCCATATATTATGTTCTCTGATAATGCGAATAATAATACGGTTGATGTCTATAAAGACAAAAACCTTAAAATTTACGCAAGTAACATGTGTTCAGAGATCATGCTTCCTTCAAAAGAAGACTGGTCATTCGTATGTTGTTTATCATCAATTAATGTTCGTCACTATGAGGAATGGAAAGACACTGATGCTGTTGAGACGTTAACATTCTTTCTTGATGCGGTAATGCAAGAGTTCATTGATAAATTGGAAGTATTCCGAGATTCAGATCTACGTAAAGATAAAGATAAATTCCGATTCATGGAGCGAGCCTATAACTTTGCAGTAGAAAACCGTGCTCTTGGACTTGGTGTTCTTGGTTGGCATTCATTATTGCAATCACGTATGTTGCCATTTGAAAGTATTGAAGCTTCAGAATTAAATACAGAAATCTTTAAATTAATTCGTGATAAATCTCTCGCCGCTTCAACCGAAATGGCAGGATTATATGGGGAACCAAAAATCCTCGAAGGATATGGACGACGTAACACCACTACCATGGCAGTTGCGCCAACGACGTCATCAGCATTTATTCTTGGACAGGTATCACAAGGTATTGAACCAATTTGGTCTAATTGTTACGTAAAAGATATTGCTAAATTGAAAGTAACCATTAAAAATCCGTTACTTGAAATGTTGCTTGAACAAAAAGGACAAAATAACCGAG
>JBLHWN010000043.1:0-5139 GCA_047629175.1 Minisyncoccia bacterium | reverse complement strand
CTTCCTTGTCAGGTTCGTTAATTTTTACATTCACACGTGCCTGTCCTTTCATTCCACATACCCGTACAAGAGTACGAAGAGCCTTGGCGGTTGCACCCTGTCGTCCGATGATTTGACCCATGTCTTCTGGGTTTACATCGAGTGTTAGGAGAACCCCCATGTCATCAACCGTTTTTGTGACTTTTACATCATCAGGATTGTCGGTTAGTCCTTTTACAATATATGTAAGAAAATCTTCTGGTTCTGTCATGTTTCTATTTGGTAGTTATCTTAGCAACAGGTATGAGTATATCTGTTATTTCTATTATAGTTGATTTAGTACGTTTGTGGCAAGAAAAAGATGAGTCATTCATAATTCCATAGCTACTGGAGGAATTTTTATTTTTCATACTTCGAAATATAAAAATCTCAAGGTGTCTGAAAAAAGACCCGAGAGGGTCTTTTTTCTACCAAGCAAAGTGTGCAAACGCCTTGTTTGCTTCTGCCATTTTCAAGATATTTTCTTTCTTCTTGATTGCCTCTCCTTCTCCGGTTGCAGCAAGAATTAATTCCTCAGCGAGAAATACTTTCATATCATTTCCCTTCTTCTTTCGTGCTCCATTGATTATCCATCGCATAGCAAGTGCCATTTGTCGTTCTGGTCGAACTGGAACTGGGACTTGATAGTTAGCACCTCCGACACGTCGTGATCGAACTTCGGTAGATGGACCTGCGTTTTGAATCGCGGCTTCAAAAACTTCTAGTGGTTCTTTGTCAGCTACCTTCTCCTTGATGATATCAAGAGCTCCATACACAATTTTTCGTGCAGTTTCTTTCTTACCATCAAGCATGACGTAGTTAATGAACCGTGCCAGTGTTACAGAGTTGTAAACTGATTCTGGCTGTGGGTGTTTTCGGTTTTTTACTGGTCTTCGCATAATAATTTACTATTCTTTAGGTTTCTTAACTCCGTATCGTGAACGAGACTTCTTTCGTCCTTCTACACCAGTTGCATCGAGAACTCCTCGAACAACAGTGTACCGAACTCCAATCAAGTCCTTAACACGACCACCTCGTAGCATAACTACGCTGTGTTCTTGTAAAGTGTGTCCCATTCCTGGGATATAGGCTGTTACTTCCATACCATTCGTTAATCGTACACGTGCAATCTTTCGAAGCGCCGAGTTCGGTTTCTTTGGTGTAGTAGTTGTAACCTTTGTACAAACCCCACGCTTGAATGGAGACGGGTACTGTGTTGGGTGGTTCTTCAACGAGTTAAATCCACGTTGGAGTGCAACTGCTTTTGGTTTTGTGGTCGTTTTCTTTCGACCTTTTCTAATTAATTGATTAATTCTTGCCATATAAATGTAATGAAAAGCACTGCTATAAGAGACAGTGCAATATGACTAGGACATTACTATAAACGATAAAAAATGCAACACCTGATATCCTTTATAAAAGAATATCCGCAAGCCGCATAATGATTGGTGATATCAATTGCCATCCGTAGACAATAAACACTATTAATATAATAAATGAGTATTTCCTGAGCCATTGTTTTATATGGTCAAATTCATTAGGGATTAACGCAAATAAGATATGATGGCCATCCAGTGGTGGAATTGGCACGAGGTTAAAAATTGCCAAAGCAACATTGGTGATAATAAGGCTCGTTAAAATCATCGTTCCTCCAATACCTAACCCAAGTGTATGTAGCATTATCGAACCAATACCTGCAATCAATAGATTAGTAATAGGCCCTGCTGCTGCAACAATTAATCCTCCCCAGCGCGGGCTTTTAAAATTATACGGATTGAATGGTACTGGCTTTGCCCAGCCTAATATAAAAGGTGATCCCGATATTACCAAAAATGCTGGTAGGATAACCGAACCAAGCCAATCAATATGTACAAGTGGGTTTAAGGAGAGTCTTCCCTGTAAACGAGCTGTTGGATCTCCTAATTTATCAGCAGCAAATCCATGGGCTATCTCATGAAGAATAATCGAGATAATCAAAATCACGACAAAAATAATACTTTCAATGTTCATGGTCAAAGTATAGTCTAAAGAAACAAGGCTTAAAAGGGGTTGCATCCTCAAAGACTTATGCTAATATCTAGAACATTATAAGCGGGTCACCTAATTATGTAAGAGGACCTGTAATCAAAAAGTATTATGTCACGAACATGTCCAATAACTAAAAAAGGATCACAAGTTGGCGGAGGTTACAGTAACCGAACCCGTGCAACTGAGTATAATCCTACAGGGAAACGACGACGATTTCCAAACCTTCAAAAGAAACGTATCTACGTTGCTGAACTTGACCAAACCTTCATTATGAAAATTTCTACTGAAGCTATCAAGAACATCAAAAAGAATGGAGCATACAAGACTTTGAAAAAAGCAGGAATCATAAAGTAAAAAACGAGCTAACGCTCGTTTTTTACTTGCCAAAATTCCCCGTTACTCTTAAATATCACATCTCCATCATTACAAGTGTCAAAAACTTCAACCTGATTGGTAAATAATGTCGTAAGAACATTTCCATGTGGGTGACCAAAACGATTACTGCAGCCCGCTGATATAACGCCGTATTCTGGATTAACTGTTTCAACAAATACATCACTGGTTGAAGTCTGTGATCCATGATGCCCAACTTTTAAGATATCAGATTTTAATCGATCTCTATACGTTTCTACGACCTCGTATTCATTTACTTTTACAGCGTCTCCTGTCAGCATCACTGATGTGTCCTTATATACCAAGCGAGCAATAATTGAAAATTCATTAGACTCAAGAGATTCATATTCAGAGTACGGAGAATAAATTTCCAGGTGTACATCCGTGTCGAGCTGGATCACCTGCCCTGCCTCAGCGGTCATCGTTTTAATATTTTTCTGATTAACTCGTTCCGCAATCGCAGCATATACCGGAGCTCCAGCTAATAATCCAGAGTGCATAATTAAATCGATATCATACCGGTCAACCAATGAAACCATGCCTCCAACATGATCAAGATCAGGATGCGTCATAACAATTAGATCGAGAGACCTGTCTGACGCTGACATATACTGCGACAAGGTCTGACCTAGATTATTCTTAACTCCAGCATCAATCAAAATCTGCCTACCGTTTGGTGTTGTAACCAATGTTGCATCTCCCTGCCCCACATCAAGGAATACTATTTCAAGTTTCTGAGTGCTACGAAAAGCTAATACACTCAGAAAAATGCTAACCACTGCTATTACTATCCCTAAAGAAAGTAAAATATTATTTTTAAAAAAATGAATCACCTTAGTATTATAAAGGATTTTTAAAAACCTTTGTTACAAACGCACCCGGAAGGCAAAAATTCTTTTCTCATGCTTTATGTTATTCCATATTTTTCATAATAAAAAAAAGCCCTTTAAGACTTAACTACAATATGTTTTAGCAATTTCCATTATCTTATCTGACGCAGATTTTATATCTCCTGTTGTATTCATAATCACCTGATCAAATTGATCTTCGTAGGCTAATTCCTTTTCAAAACGTGAGATACGGATCTCGGTTTGTTCATCACTTTCTGTTCCTCGTTCTCTCAAACGTTCTTTTAGAGCTTCTGTAGATTCTGGCTTAATAAATACAAGATGTGCTTTATCTCCGAATTGTTTTTTAATATTTACAGCTCCCAGAACATCAACGTCAAAAACAGCAACCCTACCAAGTCCGTTAATTCTAGCTACTTCTGAACGGAGGGTTCCATAAAAGGTATTTGGGTATACTTCTTCCCATTCAAGAAAGTCTTCTGTTTCAATACGTTGTTTAAATTCTTCTTCCGAAAAGTAATAGTAATTTTCTCCATGTTTTTCTCCCAACCTAATTGATCGAGTAGTAGCTGAGATAGAAAATTCACATGTATCTGAATTGTGAAGGAGAATATTTGCTAAGGTAGATTTACCAACACCAGACGGTCCCGCAAATACAATAATTTTTTTCTTTGTTTCCATAAAGGTATACTATCACATTTTTTGATCCTCTGAGGAATAAGTATTTTTAATCCACCAAAATATCCCAACATAAAGGACAACCATCAACGACCAATGGAATGGCGGGATATTAATGTTTGAAAATGAGAGATTGGCAAAAACATCAACTATCCATAATTGATACTTCAATAAATAGGTTGTAATGAAACCTGCAAATGGCGCCATCCAAGACAAGGTCATTCCTAGAACCGCAGTTACAAAACCGCTCAACATAGCAACGGGTACTGAAAAGAGTACTAGGACATTTACCAGAGGTGAGATCAGCGAGAATTCACCAATAGTATAAATAATCAAAGGTAGCACCATAATTTGAGCTGAAACTGTAGCAACTGCAGATTCTCTAATGGCAAACACGGTAGGAAGTTTTTTGAACCATCTTCCTACTATTGGTGACACTGTGATCAATCCATAGGTAGCAAGGAATGACAACTGGAATGAAATATCAAAATACAAAATCATTGGATTCCATATAACCATCATCAAGCCTGCAATAAATAGTGCCCGAGCAATATTATAGCGAGCACCCAATACATCAGCCAATACAATAAAGACTGCCATAATCGAAGCGCGAATGACAGTTGGGCCTGCCCCAACCAAGAGCGCAAAACCTGCAATAGCTAATACCGCCAAAATGGCACGTAGCTTCCTAGGAAGAAAAGCCAAGAGCTTTGTAAAAATTTGAATCACTAACGAGACATTATATCCAGAGAGAACAACAATATGCATCAAGCCAACAATTCTAAACTTATCCTCTAATTCATCATCAAGTCCCGATTTCTGCCCAAAGAGAATTCCTGCCAACAAACCAGATTCTGGTTCAGGAATAAAGCGATATATTTGATCAAGGAAATTATGCTTCAAAGAATAGAGGCTCCGTTGAAGGCTCTTCTCCCCTTCTTCAAAAATGACCGCATCAGCGTAACTCATAATATAGTAAATAGTGTCCTTAGCTAAATACGCTTCGTAATCAAAGGTACGCTGCGAATCAGTGATGAATGAAGTTGGTTTTTCTAATACACTCTGAACGACAACCTCCTGGCCATATTCATAATCTGTATAGTTATCAGTTTTTATAAGAATTTGAGTTTTGGCAGAAAGAGTTTTTTCAGCATGAGTAATCAACTGATCAGTA
>JBLHWN010000042.1:0-5306 GCA_047629175.1 Minisyncoccia bacterium | reverse complement strand
ATTACTATCGATAGTAATCAAAGCATTTCCATAAGCTATCTCATCACCGTTAGGTATTGAAACAGTATCCTCAACATTCTCTTCCTCTGTTGCTTCCAACTCAGCAGGTATTTCCTGTGCAACTGAAGGTAAAGGTTTCGGATATTGTCTATTATTGTAAAAAGCTGCTCCTCCAATAAACCCCAATCCAACGAGGACAGGGACAGCAAGACGTGTAAGTGCTGAGTGCATGGTTAATTCTTTGATTATCTAAATAATACCAGTAGTATAACAAAAAAAACGCGTTCTATTGAACACGTTTTTTATTCCTTTGCTAAATCAATTAACTCATCATTTTCAAAGATAACATGAGATATTAATTTATCCTGTGCATTATAGACACGGTACGATTTTGTTTTTAATCCAAAAAACCAAAAATAAGAAGCTTCGAGTTCAATCGATATGTTTTTCACTTCAAACTCAGGTTCGGTAGAATTAAGATACGATTTAAAATTACCTAGGCTATCCTTTTGAATATATAAAGTATCAGATCTCCAAATCTTTTTATCAAACTTTGCTTTCAAATGAATCGCACCCCCTTCTCTTGAAAAACCTTGAAGTATTTTCAATCTCAAGAGATCATCAGCTTTTTCATTTACAGAAACATCAGTATCACTGTCTGCTTTAATATTGGAAATCTTAAAAGATACTTTAGTAATATCGTCATCAGTTCGTCCGAAAATATGTAATGAATCAATCATTGAATTCTTTAAGGTTACTGAAGCACGCATATCTGCACTCGCCCAATCTTTAAAGTTCATAATTCCATTCATTAACACATTTTCTGAATTACCAGAACCTTCTGCGTTTACCACATCAACATAATAACCTTCCTGATTTTGACCATAAGTCATAAAAACAGGAAATAGTAGTAATAACATTTTTATTGTTTTCATGTCTAACAGTTTTTAATTGTTCATAATTGCTCTATCTATATTCAATCAATAATAGGTCAAAAAATCAATTACCAAAATAAAAAACCCTGGTATAAGGGTTTTTTATTTATTTAGCCTTTTTTCCAACTAACAAGGTCAAAAGTGGTGAGGCAAGAAATATTGATGAATATGTTCCAACCAATGTTCCAAGAAGTAATACTAATGACAGTGTTTGAGTTGCAACTGGACCAAAGAAATACAATGCTAACAACACAACGAAGAGTGTTAATGATGTAAAGATTGAACGTGTAATAGTCTGACTGATTGCATTACCAACAGTTTTAGTAAAGTCTTCAGCAAGATTTTTTTCTTCGTTATGAGCCAGGTTTTCACGGATACGGTCAAAGACAACAATCGTATCATTAACCGATAGACCAAGAATGGAAAGCAATCCAACAACATACAAGGTATTAATTTCAGTACCCAGTAGTGTCAAAATTCCAATAGGAATAACAATATCATGAAGGAGTGCAATAACTGCAACAATCCCGTATTTCCATGATGAAACGGGTCGTGAGACATGTCGGAAAGCATAAGCTACAAAGAGTACAATACCAATTGAAACCGCAATAAGCGCGTAGAGTGATTTTGTACGTAGTTCTTTTCCTACTGATGGCCCAATCGAGTTAAATCGTTCAATAGTCATAACTGAGCCTTCTACTCTCATCGCCGCAACAAGCTCCTTCCGTTCGCCTTCGGTAATAGGTTTTGTTTTAACAACATATCCATTTTCTCCAAATGGCTGAAGAAGAGTTTCTCCGAATCCAATTTCATTCAGTGCACTTCGCACATCTTCTATTTGTGGTTTTTCATCATATGAAACCTCAAGAACTGAACCTCCGGTAAATTCAATACCGTAATCCAACCCACTCACCGCAACAGTGGCAACTCCTAGAATAGCCAAGAGTGCTGAGAATCCAATAAACCATTTTCTATATTTTGTAATAAACATAATACTATTTGTTAAAACCGTTTTGATATAAGAATCTCATAAATTTTGACGACGACCCCTCTTTTTTCGTCAGTGCCAAGAGAAGAAATCGAGTAATTGTCACAGCCGTGAACATTGAAATTAAAATTCCTAGCCCAAACGTTAATGCAAACCCTTTGATAAGTGCTGTTCCAAACCAGAACAAGAACACCGCTGAAATAATTGAAGAAATGTTTGCATCACGAATTGATGCCCACGCACGTTTGAATCCCACTTCAACTGAAGTCTTGAGATTCTTACCTGACTTGAGTTCTTCTTTCATTCTTTCAAAGATTAAAATGTTCGCATCAACAGCGATACCAATGGAAATAATAAATCCAGTAATTCCAGCAGAGGTTAGTGTTACAGGGATAAACTTGAACATCCATAACATAATCGCTGTATAGATTCCAAGAGCAATAACCGCAATTAATCCTGGTAATCGGTACCAGAGAATAAGTACCAAAGCCACAAGAATAAGGCCAAGAACAGCTGCATATACTCCTGCATCAACAGCATCCTGACCAAGTGTTGGTCCAATAGTATTAGTTGAAATAAGTTCGATTGGGATTGGAAGTGCTCCAGAATTCAATCGGCCAACGGTTGTTTTTGCTTCTTCAATTGTAAAGTCACCTTCGATAATTGCTGATCCTCCTGATATTGCAGCATTTACACGTGGTGCGGAAACAATTATTCCATCCAAATAGATCGCAATTGTTTTTCCAACGTTTGCCGATGTAATTTCTTCAAAGATGTCTGCACCTTCACGATTGAAATTAATAGCAATAATTGGTTGAGATTGTAACCCTCCTCCGTTTTGAATTCCTGCTTGAGAGAATTGCAGTGTCGCTTTCTCTAGAAACTTTCCGGTAAGCTCTGTATCTACATATCGACTGTTTTCAAGTGCTGTGATTTTTGCAAGATCTAATTGAACACTGTCACCCTCTTCGGCAGTAAGGGTAAGGATCGCATTAACCTCTTCAGTAATTCGTTCTTGCTCTTCTAGAGATGCTTCTACCTTAAATTCTAGTAATGGTGTTTGACCAATCATTTCTACGGCTTCGTCCAGATCAGTAACACCTGGTAACTCAATTACCAAACGTTCTTCTTTTCCATCAATACCTAAGGTATGAGTTTCCGTATTAACGTTTGGTTCTGCAACACCAAATGCATTGATACGACGTTCAATCGTATCGCGAAGTGCATCCATCGAATCATTGATTTCATCTTCCGCAACAACCGTTGTATCAGCCTTATAAACTAAATAGCTTCCCCCTGATAAATCGAGACCGAGTCTGAATTGATTCGATCCATTTTCTTGTGACTGGTATACATAGTATCCAAGCCCTATTCCAAGCGCTACAAAAAGTAACGCGGCCGTTCTTATTTTCCACATACTTACTACTATAGAGATTTTGTAGTTTTTTTCAATAAAAAACCCAAGGTATTAAAATATTGAGTCTCCTTACTGATTATTGTTTCCATAAAAATATATGGCTGGAAATTTTTACGTGTTGTTTCTAATAAAATATTTGTAGGTAATCCATGACATTAAACCACCAAGCAACCACCCAACCAAAACATCGATAGGAAAATGAACTCCGGCAATAACGCGCGCTGAACTAATCATAAGAGTAAGCAAAATAAAAATTAATCCTACTTTTTTATGGTGCAAGAAAATTGCTATTGATAATGCAGCAAACAAGGTCGCATGCCCTGAAGGAAATGAATTATAACCTTCACCTCCATACAGGAACAAAGGCATAATATCTGGGAATTGAATAAAAGGTCGTGCAACAGCAAAACTAATTTTCATAACATACGAGATACCCCAAGCAATAAGTACACCTACCGTTGTATAGATACCTTCAATTAACGAAATTCTTGGGATAAGAACCGGTCGGTTAATTTTTTGACCGTGTTTATGTAAAACAATGAACAAGACACCAACAAGGATCACATACCAATCTAGCTGTTCAGCTACGATATAGATCCAAATATTTAATTCAGGTGATATTGTTGTTATTTCAAAAATTTCACGAAAAATATCAATATGTAATCTAGTGAGATATTCCATGTTGTTGTTTGTGTGAATGTATAATATTCCGATAGAGTACCGCGATGGTAATTGGTCCGATACCTCCTGGAACAGGTGTGTACAAGGATGACACAGCGTAGCTTGCCTCAGCAATATCGCCAACAATTTTTTTACCTGCCTCGCTTGTTCCTGCGTCTATTAACACGACGCCTTTTTTTACCATATGAGCCTTTATGAGCCCTGGAGAACCTGCACCCGCAATGATAATATCAGCATTTTTAATAAGCTGATCGCGCAGGCTTTTAGGACTCTCCTTTACTAAAGAACTATATGAAAAATTATTATTATCTAGCCAGAGCGTCGTAGGATATCCTACCAATGAACCATTTCCAATAATGACGATTTTTTTATCTTTTAATACTACCTTGTGGAAATCTAATACCTCAACAATAGAGCCAGTAACTGGCGGAAAGAGGTCTTCGTTTCCCTCCCTAAATGAAGAGACTGCGTTATCACCGAGCACATCAACATCCTTATGAGATGGTACAGTACTCAGAATAGTTTTCACATCAAGATTTCCAGGCAACGGTAATTGAACGATCATGCTATCTGCTATTTTTTCGATAGTATTCATTTTATTCACTAATTCTTCTTCTAAAATATCAGCAGGGAAATTGTGAATAATAACGTCTACACCTAACGATTCACCAAATCGTTGTTTGTATTTAATAAAGTTATCAATAATTGGATCAGAACCAACATAGATAATATGAAATGAAATTGGTACTTCAAGAGAGTTGGTATATTCATACAAACTTTTTTTTATTTCCTCTGCAATTTTTTTTCCATCAACAATAGTTGGCATAATTAAAACTAGTATACCCATTTTAGCTGTACATGAAAGGGAGCATCACAACGTGATACTCCCTTTTGTATTATTTATCTGAGAAACACATCAGGTGAATCGTCTTTATAGACTGATCGTGATTGTCGCCTGAATGACATTAACATCCCTAATGCAATCATCTCTATCAACAAATGAGACCCACCGTAGGACATAAACGGCAGGGTCACTCCAGTTACAGGCATGAGTCCAATATTCATACCAATGTTAATGAGTACATGACTCATTATGTAAAATGCGAGCCCTACCGCAAATAATAGCTCAAAGTTATTATTCATTTGAAATCCAATACGTAGTATGCTGAGAACAATAATACAAAAGAGTATCAAAATAATTGTAGATCCAATAAATCCCCACTCTTCTGATATCGCTGCAAAAATAAAGTCCGTTTCATATTCAGGAAGAAAATTTAATCGTGAT
>JBLHWN010000041.1:0-6050 GCA_047629175.1 Minisyncoccia bacterium | reverse complement strand
ATAAAGAAACGTTACTGGTTTGCAATAGTGGTAATAATTCTAGTAATCCTGCTTGTTGGGATCCGCAAGAAAACTACGAAGGAATTTAGTACCTACACCGTGACCAAAACAACCGTCTCTGACGAATTGCTTTTAGCTGGAACTATTGATGCAAAGGAACGTGTAGATCTTGGTTTCGCAACCTCCGGACGAGTTAAACTCGTTAACTTCAACGTAGGCGATCAAGTCAAAAAAGGTGACGTCATTGCTGAAATTGAACAGAACCGGCTTGCAGCTGACCTTACCCAAGCACAGGCAAACTACGCCGTCACAAAGGTTGATACGAGTTTAGATCGACAAGTCCAAGAACAGCAAACTATTGTTGATGGACTGTATCAGTCATACATCTCGGGTGATCTTCAGGCATACAACACCAACTCATCACCAAAAGAGGCAACAGCTCCAGTAATTTCAGGGACGTATTTTGGAAGTGCTGTTGGAGAATATGTACTTGATATCTATAGCTCTTCCGCTAACTCAGGATATTCATATCGTCTTTCAGGGATTGAATCAGAAACCTACACCGCACAAGTAAATCAACCAGGGCAACTTGGTGCACAGGGTCTCTATATAGAATTTACTGACGGTGATTCCTATGGTAATTCTGATTGGGTAGTTCCTGTCCCAAACACACGCTCATCAACATATCTATCGCGTAAAACTGCGTATGAGAACGCCCTGGCAACACTCAACCGTATTACAGCAGACGCATCAAACAACACCGCCGGTGGAGGATTAACGCGTAACGAAGCGCAGCGTAATCAAGCTCGTGCACAAATAAATGCCGTGGCGGCTCAACTTGGCGATGGTAAAATTCGTGCTCCCTTTGATGGAGTTATTGCCAAAAATGACCTAGAGGTTGGAGAGATCGTTAATGCTTTTACGACAGAGATCGTTATGTTCGGAGGGGAAGAAAAAGAACTCAACCTGAATACTCCTGAAATCTATATTAACAAGATTCAATTAGGTGACGCAGTGAAGATAACCTTGGATGCATACGAGGACCTAGAATTCGCAGGAACGGTTCAATTTATCGACTTTATTGATACCGAAGTTAATGGCGTACCTGTGTATCAGACTGATATTTTAATTAATGGAACTGATGACCGTATTCGTAGTGGTATGAATGCAAAGGCGGGTATCATCTCAAAACAACGCACTGATGTTCTCGCTATTCCTGCGCATTACATCTCTAAAAATGACAATGACGTAGAGACAGTTCTGATCAAGCTTGGTGATTTTGATGATGCTAAAGCACGTATCGTTACAACTGGATTACGCGGAAACGAAGGTTTAGTCGAAATCATTAGTGGTCTGAACGAAGGAGACGTTATCGTCCTTGAAGACAAATAACATGGCTGCTATTCGCTTTGTACAAAAATATTTACGTTTCTTTCGAGTTGGTTATTTCCTAGGAATTCGACAAATCAGTCGTGGGAGTATTTGGATTAATCTTTTGATTATTTCAATTATGACACTCACGTTTCTTTCGCTTGTGGTAATTCCTGGAATTCTGATTGGATTAACCGAAGGAAGCTTCGAGCAAAACCGAGAACACCTGACAGGTGATTTGTACCTGACGACTCTTGCTGATGAAGAATCAATCGTAAACACCCAGGACATCGTACGGGTTCTAGACACGCTTCCCGAGGTAGAGAACTACAGTGTTCGTCATAGGATTGCGACCACCGTAGAGGCAGGATATATCGATAGGGATGACTTTACCGAAGACGCAGAAAGTCTCAGCATTTCGGCCTACGCAATCAATCCAGAACAAGAAGAAGCAACCACAAACATTTCTAAATTCCTCATTGAAGGTGAGATGCTTGAAAATGATGAGTCTGGATATGTCATTATTGGCGCAACATTATTGAAAAAATATTCTGGTTTTGCAGACCTCTTTGATCCTCTGGTGAATGTTGAGGTTGGAAAACCTGTAAAGATAACCCTGCAAGGAGAAGCATTAGAAGGAATCGAGCGTGACCAAGCATTCCTCGATGGAGACACTCGAACAGGACAAACTACGGAATTCATCGTCAAAGGAATACTGGATTCAAAGGTTGGAGAACTCTCTGGAAGTATCTTTATAACCGAACAAGACTATCGCCGTATCGCAAAGAAAACAAGTCTTCAGGCACAAGCCATTGCCATTAAGAGAACCGACGATGTTACCGACCAACAATTCAAAGACATAGGATTGTCGTATGATTTTGGTAAATATGCAAAGGTACAAACCGCTACCGAAGCTATTCCTAAATTCCTTGCTGACGTTCAACAGACCTTTGGATTATTAGGAAACTTTATCGGCGCAATTGGAATTGTGGTTTCTTCCATTACAATCTTTATCGTCATCTACATTAATGCATTGACGAGGCGAAAGTTTATTGGAATCCTCAAAGGAATTGGAATCTCGGAAGGAGCCATCGAATTTGCCTACATGCTCCAGTCAATTTTCTACGCTATCATTGGGATAGGCTTTGGGCTTTTGCTGCTCTATGGCGTCCTTGTGCCGTTTTTTGAGGCTAATCCAATTGATTTTCCATTCTCTGACGGCATATTGGTTGCTGAGCTTGTTCCTACATTAATTCGTGCAGGTATTTTAATGCTCGTTACCATGATCGCAGGATTACTACCCGCAAGAATTATTGTCCGACAAAATACTTTAGATTCAATATTACAACGATAGTTGTTGTATTGGACCTAAACCTCCAACTTGATTGGAGGGCCTATAAAAAATATTATGATCTCAGTTAAAAATCTTACAAAAACATATGTCAGTGGGGAAGTAATAACGCCAGTACTAAAAGGTATTGATTTAGAGGTACAGAAGGGTGAATTTCTGGCCATCATGGGAAAATCAGGTGCTGGTAAATCAACCTTGATGTATCAAATCAGCCTTCTTGATATTCCGACAAGCGGAGACGTGAGCGTTGCTGATGTCGACATCTTAAGTCTCTCTGAAACACAGAGAACTGACTTTCGTTTACGTAAACTTGGTTTTATCTTCCAGGATTACGCATTGGTTCCAGAGCTAACAGCACAGGAAAACATCAGCATTCCATTACTTATGCAAGGATTTGATAGTGACGATGCAAAGGCTCGTGCCTACGCAGTTATTGATAGTGTAGAGATGGAAGGGAAATACAATAACCGACCAAACCAACTTTCAGGAGGGGAACAACAACGTATTTCAGTTGCTCGAGCAATCGTTCAAAATCCAGAGATTCTTTTTGCTGATGAGCCTACGGCTAATCTTGATTCGGGATCTTCAGAAGCGGTCATTACATTAATGCATGAACTCCACAAGAAAGGTCAGACAATCGTGATGGTTACTCATGAACCTGAATATACGAAATATTGTGATCGAATTATCTATCTGGAGGATGGTTTGATTACAGATTATGATTACAAAATCTAAAACCTCATGAGGTTTTTTATTTTTAAATAAGTTGTATAATGCAGAAAACTAAAGTTATGAAAAAACATGTCTCAATTACTAAAGCTAAGGATAGAGAGTTTGTACAATTTTCTTTGGGTGGTGCTAATTACGGTGGACAAATTTCTACTCAGAAAGGCTTCATTAATGTTGTCACTAAACTAGATAGAGAGAATAAAATTTCTAGGGAAAATATTGTTCACTTACTTAATGAACTTCTGACTCTATATTTAACTGAAATAGGTGGATTCTTAGAATGCTTAAGGTATGCATATAATCAGTTACCACACTATGAATTTAAATTTCCAACAAAAAATGGAGACAGCGCATTCATTATTGAATACGGTGACTGTTGGTACTCGTTTAACATGATAATAGACTCGGGTGACCATGTCATAGTGAGTAACTATTTTATGTATTATTACGAAGCAATTGAATTTATAAACTTTATGGTCTCAACAAAAATGATATCGCCAGCAACAGAACATAGGCTATTTGAAAGAGCGGATAAATTATTTAGTACTAAAAAAAACAAAATTAGAAGTTATGAATTAATAACAAGAACAGCGGATACTAGATTTAGTATTCGCTGTTTAAACTGTGCTAATATTGACTTCATGACACCGTATAAGAAAAAAATACGTAAGGAACGGATGAACACGATGCTCACAGTCTTTCGTAAAAAGTTTCCGGAACCTATTTCTGACTTGCTCTACGATACTGATTTTGAATTTTTGATTGCCGTTGCACTGTCAGCGCAATGCACTGACAAACGCGTGAATATTGTGACAAGAAAACTTTTCAAGAAATACCCTACGATCCAGGACTATGCGAATGCCGATCTTAAGGAGTTTGAACAAGATATTTTTTCAACTGGTTTTTATCGAAACAAAGCAAAAAATTCAATTGCCGCAGCAAAAACAGTTCTCGGAACATTCAATGGGGAGCTGCCAAGAACTCTCAAGGAGCTCGAAACAATCCCAGGCGTTGGACGAAAAACAGCCAACGTTCTTTTGGGGAATTTATATGGCATTGCAGAAGGGATTGCTGTTGATACCCATGTAATGCGTATTGCGAGGAAATTTGATCTCGTTGATGAACCATTCACCCCAGTTTCTATGGAGCGGGATTTAATGGCAATCAGCCCGCAGTCTGAATGGAATAATTTAAACCACTATATGGTTCTTTACGGACGCTACGGCGCACCAGCACATGCAAAGGAAGTTCATGATGAATTAACAGCAATATATCCAAAAGCATCATTTAAGTTAGATCCACTTCCCATGAAATAAGCACGCCGGACACTTTAACGTAAATAGTTTCAGCGACTATGTATTTGGAAGACTCTTGGGGTATACTTTATCTATGAATATCAACAAACAACCTGATATCAAGATTACTCAGAAAAAGAAAAAATATTTTACAACCTCGAAAGATTACGGAATGGTATTCCTTGGTATTGTTTCAATTCTATACCTTCTGAACTTTACCTTTGGTCTTATTGAATTTTTACCTGATGCATTACCTTTTGTAGGTAATCTCGATGAGGTAGTAATGACTGGATTATTATTATCAGTATTCAAATACTTTGGAATTGACCTTACTCAATTTTTCAAACGCAACTAATTATGCTTATTACTTCAATTTCTGGAATTCGCGGGACGATTGGCGGTATGCCAGGAAAAAATTTAACTCCTACTGATGTTGTTGGTTTTGTTTCTGCGTACGGAACATGGATCAAGACAACAAATAATACGCCTACTATTGCCGTAGGTCGTGATGGACGCAAGTCAGGAAAAATGATCCTCGACATCACCGTGCAGACATTAATCGGTCTCGGTATTAATGTTGTTAATCTTGATCTAGCGACAACACCAACCGTTGAAATGTCTGTTATCAGAGAAGGTGCTGACGGAGCTATCATTATTACAGCTAGCCATAACCCAAAAGAATACAATGGCCTGAAAATGCTGAACCGTGAAGGGGAGTTCCTTTCTGCTGATGATGGCCAGGCTATTTTGGATATCAAAGAGAAAGCTGAATATGTATATGCTGAGGTTGATCAACTGGGACTTGAGACTAAATCGTATAATCACACCAAAGATCATATCCAAAAGATTCTGGATTTAGATTTAGTGGATGCGGAACTTGTACAATCAAAGAAGTTCAAAGTGTCACTGGATGCCATTAATTCAGTCGGAGGAATTGCCGTACCGATTTTGCTGGATAAAATGGGCGTTGAAATGGTCGGGCTGTATTGCGAACCAAATGGAGATTTTCAACATATACCTGAACCATTGGAAGAGAACCTTGGTGAATTAAAAGCATTGGTCACAAAAACTGAATCTCATGTAGGTATCGCGGTTGATCCTGATGTTGATCGTTTAGTATTGGTTGATGAAAATGGCGACATGGTGAACGAAGAATATACGCTCGTTGCTATTAGTGATTATGTACTATCAGAAACTCCTGGAAATACTGTATCAAACCTTTCATCGTCTCGTGCGCTCCGTGACGTAACAGAAAGATATGATCAGGAATACTTCGCTTCAGCAGTTGGTGAAAAAAATGTTGT
>JBLHWN010000040.1:0-6098 GCA_047629175.1 Minisyncoccia bacterium | reverse complement strand
CCTGATGAAGCATATATGCGCATCGTATACATACCCCATTCATTCTGTTTAGATATATTAAAATAGCTATCCCACGATTGAAGTATTTGTTCTTGCCTAAAATCACCAGAAATAGAACTTATCGCATATGTGATATTTTTACTTAATTCATCCGAAGATATTTTTTCTGAACCCAGATATTCCGCCCGACTAATTGAGACTTCCTTGTGTGGCAGCGTAATTTCATCGAGCTTCCCTTCTCGTGCCCATTGCCATAAAGCTTTCCCTTCAACCGTCTTTGATGAATACGGTGGATATACCTGGGAAGATACATCCTGTAGTTCTGTTATTTGAACAGCCATACCATCATCAGAAATGTCTTTTTGTATTCCAGGAGACACTACTCCTAGAATATCATAGGTATCAGTGCTCATACCTAGAATGAAATCTACCTCATAAACCTTATCAAGTTTCAAAAATTCATCTTTACGATGGACATCCTCATGAGTGAGCAAAATCATAAGTCCTTCTGCCATTGGATCCAATCGCCCTGCATAGGTGATCTTACTTTCTGCATACTTAGAATGATTATGACGAAATCGATCAAGTGTCTCTGCTAGTGTTTCTGTATATTTTTTATTCCAAGTGACGATACTCATATAAATAGTGTAATCCTAATAGATGATTCCACAAGTGAGCAATAAATAAAAAAATGACCCGTAGGATCATAATTTTGAATTAACCAATTTTTAAGAAGCGATAGCGACTACAAAACTGGAAATACCCTCGTAGTGTAGTGCTGAATAGGTCCGTCACGCAGGCCGTATTCCTAGAACAATTTAGAATTATGCACAACTCTTGTGAAACATATTCCCTACCGTCATTATTCTACGTGCGCGCAATGCTGACATAAGAGAAATTCATTTCTACGGATCCGTGAATATGACATTGCATAGTGGATAATAAACAGAGCTACGACAACATAGGCTAATCCACCTAGAACTCGTAAGATAATATGCCCTTCAATGAGACTGATAATATCAAGTCCTAAAGCAAAAGTGACTCCAAGAACGATCATATCAACCCCTACAATAACAAGGAGAATCCGAAACCATCTTTGGTGATACCAAGAATCACATATTTTACGTTGTTTTTTCATTGAGTGCATCATAAAAGTAACACAAGTATACCAATAAATAGTGCTTTTAGGCTAGTTATGTATTGACTTATTAGCCTATTCGACTAGTATCATAGGTATATATGAGTGGCCTAAACAGCCCTTTTTTACTGATTCTATCAATGAAAAACTGCATATACATTTATTTAAACTAATACATACTAATCACATTGAGTAAGCACAAAAAACAAAACGATAGACTGAAAATCAATGACGGTATTCGCGCGTCTGAGCTTCGTGTCCTTATGGACGACGGAACATCGACCGTGATGAAACGTGACGAAGCACTGAAAATTGCTCGTGACCAAGAACTTGATTTGATTGAAGTTACTGCTAAGGCTAATCCCCCTGTTGCAAAGATCACTGACTATGGAAAATATGTCTACGATCAAAAGAAAAAGCAAAAGGAAATCAAAGCAAAGCAAAACACCGTTGAAGTTAAAAACATTCAGATCCGTGTTGGAACTGGAGAGGCTGATCTACAATTAAAAGCTGATCGCGCGAGCGGATGGCTCAAAGAAGGTCACCGTGTTAAAGCGGAACTCTACTTGAGAGGACGTGCCAAATATATGGACAAGAAATTCCTCCAAGGACGGCTTGGTAATGTATTAACTATGTTCAAAGAAGAATATAAAATCGTTGATGATTATAAACCAAGTCCTAAAGGAATTGCTATTCTCGTTGAACCAGTAAAGAAAAAATAACTATCATGAGTACGAAAACAAACAAGTCATACACTAAACGGATGAAGGTTACCAAAAACGGTAAGATCAAAGTTCGTAAAAAAGGACAAAACCACTTTAACGCGAAAGAAAGTGGAAACACGACCCGTGCTAAACGAGGGACAAAACAGAATTTTATTATTTCAGCAAAGAAGCTAGCACGCTTCATGCCACACAAATAAGACAGAATTATGCCACGAGTAAAAAGAGGAACAACAAAAAACAAGTCACGAAAAAACACCTTAGCGCAAGTTAAAGGTTACCGATTCGGACGAAGTACGAAGAAAAAAATGGCTACAGAAGCCATTGCACACGCAGGATCACATGCCTTTGCACACCGTAAACAAAAGAAATCAAATTTCCGGCGATTATGGAACGTAAAAATTAATGCAGAAGTTCGTAAGTATGAACTTTCATACAGTAAATTTATTGATATGCTCAACAAAAAAGATATCAAAATCAATCGAAAGATGCTTGCTGATCTAGCTGAAAACAACCCTGAATCATTCAAGCGTGTTGTTGATGCAGTCAAGTAGCAAGAAGTTACTTAAACAAAAACACTCAATTTTGAGTGTTTTTGTTTAAGTTTATGTTATATGATAATCAGCAACCCTATTTTCTTTAGCCTTTTTAATCAATTGTTCAAGCAATCGCGTTGGATCGTCATCAAAAATAATTCGACTATGATCAAAGGTTGCTTCATTCCCACGTAGAAGCCCAAAGAGAATTTCATCAGTCTCCCATTCCCCATTCAGTACCCCAATAGGTTTATTCTCCTGAAATGCTACCCAGAACTCATGGACTGTTTCTAGTCCTCCATATCCAAAGATAATTGCATCTGATGAGCGGGATAATAGAAGATCAGCACCTGCAAAACCAAAACCTGAATAAATTATAGTATTCATATAATCAGTTGGTAATCCGTATACCTCAACATGTTCACGTTCATGTGCTGCTGGCGAAAATCCAATCACCTGTGTTCCTGCCTTGTGTGCTCCTTTTGCTACCCAAAACGGAAATCCTGTTGTCGCAGGAACCGTTACGTTACAATCATGCTCTGCTATGATTTTTCCAAGGTTCTCAGCTATTTCAAGGATTTCAAAAGTCTTCGTATGCGTGTCTTTTGCCCCGTATACCGAGATAGCTATTTTTTGAGAGCTGCTGTTCATAGGTGAATTATAGCATATAAAAAAAGAGCTTTTTAGCTCTTTTTAGTTCATGTCTAAAGTTACTGCTTCATCAACGTCCGGTGCCGTCGCCTTAATTCCTAAATAATCACGAATACGTTGAACGAGGAATAATGATGACTTTGTTTCCCCCATTGCCACAAAGACATGTTTTAAACGATCCTTTGAATAGTTAACAAACTCAAGAAGATGGTCCGAATCCTTATGTGCCGAATATCCAGAAATGGTCTGAATTTTAGCGTTAATAGGAACTTCTTTTCCAAGGAGTGTCATTTTCTTTGCTCCATCTTGAATAACACGTCCTCCCGTACCTACCGCCTGGTATCCAACGAACAGTAGTGTGTTATTAGGATCGCTCAGATATTGTTTTTCATGATGAATAATTCGTCCAGCGTGACTCATTCCAGCGCTTGAAATAATTACCTTTGGATTTGATACGCCCATAATTTTCTTTGAATCAGTAATTGAATAGGTTTCTTTGAATCCAGGGAATGAGAAAATATCAGAATCTGTTTGTAAATGTGCCTGAGCATCTTCATTCAATAGATGCACATGTTTTCTGAAAACCTCTGTAATATTAATTGCTAAAGGAGAATCTAGAAAAACTGGCAGCTTAGGTACCTCCCCGCTTTCAATTAAATCATTTAAAACAAATAGTAGGTTCTGAGTACGTTCAAGAGCAAATGATGGAATCATCAGAATTCCTTTCTTTGCAATAGTCTCAAGCACCGCGTTCTTCAATTTCGCAATACGTTCCTCACGGTCTTCATGATTACGATCACCATACACCGACTCAATGATCATATAATCTGCATCCTCAATGACTTCGGTGTCGCGCAATAATGGGTCTGGTGAATTTCCAATATCTCCGGTAAAGAGGATGTTTTTATTTCCATAATTAAATTTTGCCATTGCTGAACCAAGAATATGTCCTGCTTCGTGCAATGTCATCGTAAACCCACCGGGAATTTCTAGCGGATTGTGATAAGGAACATGTTTCCACAATGAAAGAGCGCGGGCTACGTCAGATGTTTCATACATTGGCTCTATGTTCTTCTTCTTGGCCTCATATGAGATGATTTTAAGGCTGTCAGCAAGCATAACCTCTGCTAAATCATACGTTGCCTCAGTTGAGTAAATTTTACCCTTAAAACCGTCTTTAACAAGCTTTGGGACACGCCCAATATGATCGGCATGAGCATGAGTAATAATCAAAATATCAATATCTGCAGGGTCATAATGGAAGGGCTCATGATTCATTTCTGAAGCGTTTTCTCCTCCTTGGAACATTCCACAATCTACGAGAATTTTTGTCGGTTCGCTCCCATCAGTTGGAATATTTTCCAAGAGAAAGTTCGCACCTGTTACCCACCCAACTCCTCCATAGAAGGTGACCTTGATCTGTTTTTCTGTATTCATGGCATTATTATAACATGAGTACCTGCTCCAAAAAAAATATCTCCCAAAGGAGATATTTTTTATCGTAGTCATTGAGCCAAATAGAACAATTGACACAAAGCCAAGTGGGGTTCAGAACCTATAAGCCAAAGCCTATAGCTATCAAGAGCCCCGTGTTCATAACGTTTCAAAGTTCTTATAGGACAACGAGCTACACTTCTATTATATCAAGAAATAAATGAAAAAAGAAGGGCAACGACTATTTTGAATTCGGTTCTGACTTTTCTGGATACACAGAGAAAATTCCTAGAACAGATTACGTACACAATTCATCAAAATAAAAAAACAGGAATTCCTGTTTTTGTTTTATTTTTATGAATTCCAGTGTCCGTCAGCAGAAACGTCATAAAGAATTCGCTCATTAGCAGTACTGTAGTCCATCATTTCTGTATCATTAAACCAAATTGCAGTTTCGCGTTTTGCTTCATCGTTATCTTCTGAACAGTGAATCAGGTTTCGTACAGCTCGGTTATCAATCGTTGCCATGTAAAATGAATCAATAGTGAAGTCTCCTCGAATTGTTCCAATGTCAGCTGTGTTTGGTTCTGTTCCTCCAACCAATGTTGTAACAACGTCTGGGGCAGCATGTCCTTCAAGAACCATAGCTACTACTGGGCCTCCTGTCATATATTTAACTACGGTACGGATGATATCTCTTCCATATTCGATTGCTTCTTTTTCTACAGGAAGACCATCCTTCTCTAGATCAGAAACGATCCCTGTTCCCTTTTTAAGGAACCAAGCGTCGTCTTTGTGGTAATGCAATTCGCATTGTTCAGCCGTAGGAACTACCATTTTCATAGCTTTAATTTTTAAACCTTTTCGCTCAAATCGATTAATAATATCTCCGACGAGTGATCGTTGTACTCCGTCTGGTTTTACCAAAACTAATGAAGTGTCTTTTGTTACTTTTGTTGTCATATGCCGTTATGATAACAAAAAACCTTTCACAAAGAAAGGTTTTTAAAAATTGTTATAGTAAAAAATAGAATGAATTTTGAGGCGGTGAGAAATTTTTTGACAATCGGTATAGAAATACCGTGAGGAGAAAAAATTTAAAACCAACAAAGAAATTCTTTTATTTTTTACATATAACGGCGCATGATGTCATCATGCACCTCTTGTTTATCCCGCCCATATTTCAAATAGGAAAGCTGTTTAATCTTTTCAGCAATACCATCTGGGTTTTGTGTTCCAACTGCATCAAGAGGCATCGTTTCAATATTAAATGGTGTTAACGGTTTTCCATCACCAATCATTTGAATATAGGCATGGCGGTTAGGAATTTTCATAATGTCGTCACTTCCGAACGTTGGAAGGAAACGCTTTTCAAGATACTGTGCATCATCAAATGAAATTCGAAATGTCGCCATTGATCCAACGTTACCAAACACTGCGTTTTTAATTCCTTCGTCGAGCTGTGCGATAAATTGATGTGCAATGGTAAGGCCGAGGCCATATTTACGAGCTTCTGAAAGAATCTGTGAAATTGAATCAGTTGTAACGTTCTGGAATTCATCAATGTACAAATAGAAATTAGGAAGATTTTTCCCAAGAGAATCAACACGTGACAAG
>JBLHWN010000039.1:0-6233 GCA_047629175.1 Minisyncoccia bacterium | reverse complement strand
AGGATGGATTCCTGTTTTCACGGGAACAAACAACAACACACTTATTAACTAATGTTGGCGAGAGTCAACCAATTAGATGTTCATACCGAGGGCGTCTGCGCCTTCGGTATGAACATATACAACAAAAGATTTAAATATCTTTTGTTACAACAAACATGAAATTTATCATTGGAACAAAGGAACAAATGACTCAATTCTTTACGGAAGAAGGGATCGTTATTCCAGCAACTATTATTTCAGTTCCACAAGCAACCGTAACGCAAGTTCGTACTATTGAAAAAGATGGATACGAAGGAGTGCAAATTGGTTCTGGAGAACGAAAAGAAAAAAACATCAACAAGGCCCAAATTGGTCACTTTGCTGGTAAGGGAAATTTCCGATCTGTAAAAGAGTTTCGTCTTAAAAATGGCGATACTTCTGATCTCAAGTTAGGAGATACCCTTGATGCTTCAATTTTTGAAGTAGGGGAAATTGTCGCGGTATCTGGAACCTCAAAAGGTAAAGGATTCCAAGGGGTAGTAAAACGACATGGTTTCTCAGGGGCTCCAACCTCACATGGACACCGGCATGACACACGAAAGCCAGGTTCAATTGGAGCAACAGGTCCACAACGAGTATTTAAAGGTACTCGTATGGCCGGTCGAATGGGTTCTGATCGAATCACAGTAAAAAACCTAGAGGTTGTTGCTATTGATGCGAAGAATGGGCAATTATTGGTAAAAGGTGCACTACCAGGACGACGGGGAACCGTTATTGAGGTAGTCGCTAAATAAGCAACAGATATATGAAAACGAAAGTATATGATCATACAGGAAAGGAAGCTCGAACTATCGATCTTCCGGACACTATCTTTGGCCTTAATTGGAATGCTGATTTAGTTCACCAAGTAGCTATTGGAATGCGGTCAAACGCACGCGCTAATACTGCTCATACCAAAGACCGAAGTGAAGTACGAGGTGGAGGACGAAAACCTTGGCGGCAAAAAGGAACAGGGCAAGCTCGTCATGGTTCACGTCGAAGTCCAATCTGGGCAGGTGGAGGGGTTACGTTTGGTCCACGGAACGAACGTAACTACGACAAACAAATCAATACAAAAATGCGACGTAAAGCTCTTTTGGTAGCACTATCACAAAAGCTTAAAGACGGACAAATTCTTTTCGTTGATGGGTTTGAAAACACAAGTGGAAAAACTAAAGATATGAAAGCAATGTTTGAAGCATTTGCTGGGGTATCAGGTTTCGAAACACTGAACACTAAAAAACACAACAACGCGTTTATGACATCAACAAGTGTTGATGAAACATTGAAAAAGGGACTTAAAAACCTTGTTCATGTGTCATTAACAGGAATTGAAAACCTTAACGTTCTTGATGTGCTGAATCATCGATATTTACTTATCGCTGATCCAGAAAAAACAGTCGAATTCTTAGAAACTAAGCTAAACAACAAGTAATATGGCTCTATTTAAAAAAGATTCGAAAGAAGTAGTAGCAAAAGTAGGAGGGGAATCACAAGATCTATCATGGGTATTGCTGGAGCCACGTATCACTGAAAAATCAGCAATGATTTCAAGTGATAACGTCTTTACTTTTGATGTTGCTGTAAAAGCAAACAAAGTTCTTATTAAAAACGCTATTATTGAAAAATACAAGGTTACGCCTATTTCAGTAAACGTTATTAATCAAAAACCTCGTAAGGCAATTAAGCGTGGGCGAAAAGTTCACCAAAAAGGAACAAAGAAAGCTATGGTAACTCTTAAAAAAGGAGATACCATTGAGCTCGCTTAGTTCAACACTATCCATTAAAGTTTCAGCAGCTGATAATTGCTGATATATATAAAAACAAATACGGAAAAGTTCATTGTGCGAATATTTGTAGGTCATTTTCGTGCGAAACCTAGTGAAAAAATATGAACCATGCACTGCATAGGGAAAGTATTTTTACAAGGTGTAGCTGAAGATAACCAAAAATATGATGTGTCATGGACTTTGATATACTTGAAACAATAATATGAAGACATATAAACCAACATCTCCATCACGGCGTAACATGGTTACTCTTGATTACCGAAAGTCACTTACGGCTTCAAAACCGCATAAAGCTCTTACCAAAGGTGGTAAGCGTGATATGGGGCGAAATAATCAAGGACGAATTACTACGCGTCACAAGGGTGGAGGAAACAAGCGAAGATATCGAATGATTGACTTTTTGTACAATAAACACGATATTCCAGCTAAAATTGAAACTGTAGAATATGATCCAAACCGCTCAGCGTTTATCTCTCTTGTATGCTATACAGACGGGGAACGACGTTATGTTGTAATGCCAAAAGGTGTAAAGGTAGGAGATACATTCTTGGTGTCTGAAAATGCACCTCTGACTCCTGGTAATAGATTGCCATTATTCAAAGCTCCAGTAGGAACCTTTGTTTATAATATCGAACTAAAACCACGAGGAGGATCAAAGATGGTTCGTTCTGCAGGATCATACGCTCAAGTAACAGCTCACGATGACGGATACACCAATATTAAACTCCCTTCAGGAGAAGTACGAAAGGTATCTGACCAATCATTTGCTTGTATTGGGGAAGTTTCTAACTCTGACCATAAATTGATTAAAGGTGGGAAAGCTGGTCGATCACGATGGCGTGGGATTCGTCCTACGGTTCGTGGTTCAGCTATGAACCCTGTAGATCACCCACATGGAGGGGGAGAAGGAAAACAAGGTATTGGACTCAGACGTGGACCAAAAACCCGACAAGGGAAACAGGCTTACGGAGTGAAGACACGACGTTCAAAGAAATACTCAAACCAAGCTATCGTTACAAAGCGGAAGTCAAAACGACAAGGCTAGGTCTAAAAACAAAAACCCGTATAGGGTTTTTGTTTTTATCTAATTTACTAATTTTGCTATATAAAGGAAGTGATAGAGCTGTTACAAAAAATAAAAATGGATCTACTTTGATAGAATCGTTAGTGGTCATCGTTATTATTTCCACACTTGCAACGCTAGTTATTACAGGTATCACAGCAGCACAAAATAAAGCATATACAGCCAGAAGCCTTATGAATGCAATTCTTCTAGTAAAGCCATGGCTTTGTATCTTACTGAAAATGATGATTATCCGCCTGATGTGAGCCGTAACATTCCTGCAGAATTAGAAGAATTTCTCTCTAGTGGTGATTGGTCAAATGGCGCCTATCCTGGTTCAGTTTATGACTGGGATAATATTCCAGCGCATGGATACATTCAAATTAGTCTCAAATGGAGGTACTTTGAATGGAAGAAAGTTTATTTGTATGCCTATGACACGTGAAGAATTCATCAAGCAAGACAAGGGGGGAACTATTTACTCTTTTCCTAGCGCTTCTTTTAATTCAAATAAAGATAGGGGATTTAAAGAAAACAAAGAATATATTAGAGATTCCTGTTAAGCCTATAGATAAAGTAAAAATCCCTTCGCTGTTTGATACAAGGTTTGAAATAGATACAGAAGTTTACTTCATTGATCCGGAAATGATTCCTGTAATAGCAGCAGCTCAAGATAGAAATCCAAGAGAGCTAAATGAAATGTTTAAAAAAATTGGAAGAGAAAAATATTAATGTATTTCCTTAATTAACCAAGGGGGTATAACAAAAACCAGAAATTCTATTGTTGTGAATTTCTGGTTTTTGTTATACTTGAATTGTGTTTGAATCTTTTATCCTCGGAGCTGTGCAAGGAGTTGCAGAGTGGTTACCAATTTCATCTGAAGCCATGGTTGTTTTAGTGAAAACTAATTTCTTCCCATCTGGAATGTCATTTTCAAAAATGATTAATTTTGCTATTTTCTTGCACCTAGGAACGTTGTTAGCAGTGATTGTTTATTATTGGAAAAAAATTATTATCCTCACTAAACAATTTCTTAGATACAAATCATTAGGGAAAAATGAGAAGCAATATATTAGTTTTATTATTTATGCGACAGCTGTTTCAGGAGTGCTCGGTCTTTTTCTTATTAAATTGGTTGAGCGTTATGAATCATTCTTTACTAACGAGATTACTATTAATATTCTTGTAGCGGTGTTCTTGTCTGTTACTGCCATTTTCCTATATATTTCTGAAAATAAAAGCAACAACCAATATGTAGAATTATCAATGAAAAGAGGATTGCTCACAGGATTGTTTCAAGGGTTAGCTGCGATTCCGGGAATTTCCCGTTCTGGGTCAACAGTGGCAGGAATGGGGTTACTGGGAATTGATAAAGTGCGTGCACTTGAACTCTCATTCATTCTCTCTATCCCTATTGTTCTATTAGCTAATATTTTTTTGAATGTACATGAATTTAGTAATTTCGGAACGGATCACTTGATTGCTCTTGGGTCGGCGTTTATTTTCGGTCTTATAACTATTGATTTATTACTGCGTGTTGTGCGAAAGGTTCGTTTTAGCTACTTTGTCGGTATATTTGCAATTCTATTGATAATACTCAGTATTGTGCTATCGTGAGAAAGTATTTGAGTCTCCCTTATGTCCGATGTATGGATATAATCTTATTTCTATTTTGACTCAAATCTTACAATATAATGACTACATTTAAAGATTTTAATTTTAAATCACGATTAGCGTATGCTATTTCGCGTGCTGGGTTTGAAGAACCATCTCCCATCCAGATACAATCAATCCCTCTGATTCTTGCAGGGAAAGACATGGTGGGACAAGCTCACACGGGAACCGGTAAAACGGCTGCTTTTGCATTACCAATTCTTCAGGTTATTACAAAAAGCGACGGCGTTGGGGCGGTAGTAATCGTACCAACACGAGAACTCGCTACTCAGGTAGCTGATGAGTTTTATAAATTCTCGCGCAACCTTAATATTCGAACCGCAACGGTTTATGGTGGAACATCATATAAACGACAAATCGAACATATTTCAACTGCAGGAATTGTTGTTGCAACACCTGGGCGATTCTTAGATCTTCTTTCAAAAGGAAAGATTGATATTAAGCCAAAATTCGTTGTCTTAGATGAGGCTGATGAAATGTTAAATATGGGATTCCTCGAAGATATAAGGCGTATTTTTGAATATTTTCCAGACCGACAACAAACATTAATGTTCTCTGCGACCATGCCAGAAGAAATTAAAGAACTCGCTCAAACGATTTTAAAGAATCCAGAATTTGTTCACACAGAAGCAGCTGAAGTTACCAATAACAATATTAAGCAATACTATTATGTTGTTGATGAACACGAACGGGATGATGCTATCCTTCGTTTGATTGAAACAGCGAATCCTAAAAAATCAATTGTATTTTGTCGGACAAAACGGGAAACAGCTCGTCTTGCAGAATACTTGGAAGGGCAGGGATACAAAACAGCAGCACTTCACGGAGATATGGAACAATGGGATCGCCAAAAAACTATGAAGGCATTTCGTCGTAATGAATATAAACTTCTTATTGCGACTGATGTTGCAGCGCGTGGTCTGGATGTACGAGATGTATCTCATGTATTTAATTATCATATTCCATTTGAATCTGAATCATATGTTCACCGAATTGGACGAACAGGTCGGGCCAAACGTGACGGTGTTGCCATGATGTTGGTAACCCCACATGAATTACGTGAACTGAAACGTATTCAAAAAGATATGGGATCTGAACTTGAACTACAATCAATTCCTCAGAAAAATGGGAATATTGATGACCGAATGAAAACGTTGTTTGGTATGGTGAAAAGCGAACGGGTTAAAAAATCTTCTGATGTAATTTTGGAAGCTATGGTTGATACGTCTGATCTTCAGACTGTCGCAAGTAAGCTCGTGTCGCTTCTTGAAAAGACGCTTGTCGAGACATCTGGGATTGGACGATCTGTTGCTGAAGTAGAAAACTTATTAAACGGAGTTGGAGAGGACGTTGATTCTGAATCAAAGAAATCTTCACGTAAATACAAATCTCGTAACTCAGGTACGCGGAGTCGATCAAGTTCTTCATCATCAAGAGGTGGAAACCGTGGACGCAGACGGGATGATGATACTATTCGTCGAGGAACGGGAAGAGGAGAGGTGCCAGAGCCGACGATTATGACGGTGGGAGGGTCACGAATCGTTGCTCGAAAATTATTCTAGATAAAAAACACCAATTGGTGTTTTTTATTTAATCAATTCTTCTGTCGAGTATTCGTTGTTCAAAGGCAGCCACATCAAAGAGACCTTGGTCGAGGATGTAGGCTTCTAGTTTTTTATCATATCCA
>JBLHWN010000038.1:0-6289 GCA_047629175.1 Minisyncoccia bacterium | reverse complement strand
TACCAATACCTCCAATGCCAACGAAGTGTATTTTTTTTATATCTGATAAGAAATTCATAATAATAGTATACCCCAAGAGCTAAATGAAAAAAGAGCATAACGACTATTTGGCACCTAAGGGTATTCCCATCTTTATATTCACTAACGTTCATCAAGGACGTGTCATTTATGCGGAGCTTTTCTGAATCAAGAGTAATTATAGTTCGTTATATTTAAGGGCGTGAAAAATAAAAAACCGAAAATCTGTAAATTAAATATAGATAATCACCTTCAATTTTAACAATAGATGAAAATGGTAAGCAATATTGTGTGAGTGATTATTTTTTCAAATAGTGATTTACATAACGCATGTATTGATCACCTCGCTCGTATTCGTTTTTAAATACACCGAATGATGCAGCACCAGGAGAGAGGATGACAATGTCACCACGTTTTGCCTCATCAAGGGCGATATTCATGGCTGTCTTCATATTGAGTGTTTCGCGAAAATTATCGAATTTTCCAGAAAAACACTCACGTAATTTATCAGTTGCTCCTCCTGAAAAGAGGAGGGTAAATTTCACATTACGTTCTACATATTTTGCCATCTTGTGATAATGGAACTCTTTGTCACTTCCGCCACCGATAAGAATAATATTTCTGCCCGGATATTTTTTCTTGAGTGATTGTAGGGACACTACTGTTGATTCTGGGGTTGTAGAGTTATTATCATTGAAGAAAGTAATCCCATTCTTTGCACCAATGCGTTGAAAACGACCATCAACACCCTGGAATTCAGTTAAGGCTTCTTTTATAACGAGTCGTGGAATTTTTAAGAGCTCGCCTACCTGTGCCGCTTGCGCCATATTCTTTTCATTATGTTTTCCAAAGATAATATACTCCCAAGACTTCGGTAAACTTTTGAAACGAGCCATGTGTTTCTTTGAGTCAATAAGTCCTCGGTAGTATTTTTTTATAGCTTTTTTGGATGCACTCGTAAGAACAAGTTGATCTTTCTTTGTTTGATACTTGAAAATAGCAGATTTATCCTTGAAATAATTCCGCATTGAACCTTCGTAATAATTAAGATGATCTTCAAAAAAGTTAGTAAAGACCGCAATGTTCGGAGAAATTTTTACCGTATGAAGACCTTGAAGTTGCCATGAGTCCAACTCAGCTAAAATGATGTCTCCGTCATTCACTTTTTTTAGAAGAGGAAGATTTGCAACGCCTCGAATATTTCCAGCGAGGTGGTACGTATAACCAGCCTTTTTTAGAATTGCTTCAACCAGCCCTGTTGTAGTTGATTTTCCTTTTGATCCAGTAATACCAATAATGGTAACATTCATATTTTCTTTTTTTAATATATCCAACACGAGTCCAAAAGACATATGAACTGGAATATCTTCAACGAGTGCTGCTTCAATATGTTTACTTTCAAGAGGAATGCCAGCGCCCTTTAATATCATGTCTTGACCGCGGAAGTCTTGAATTAGATGTCTCCCAAGAGTAAAATTGATATTTTTAAATTTCTTTAATTGCCGGAGAGATTTTTCAAGTTTCTTCTTTTCTTGTAAATCCGTCGCAATAATATTTGCACCACAAGATGCAAGGAGTTTGATGTCGCCAACACCGCGGCCAAGGAGTCCGATCCCCATGACCGTTATATCCTTATCCCTAAAATATTTTTCATACTGGGACTTTCTCATTGGTCTCAGTATACATATGAGTTAACTTCTGCAAAGCCGAGATTGCTTGATTCGTAAACATATTATTTTTAATTAATCAATTAAATGCAGTAACATGTTTCAGAATATTTTGAATTCTTTGAAGCAGTTACTGCTCCAAGAATGGTGATGTGTGTAATATAGGTATTTGCGCTATCGGGCACATTGTATATTTATTGTTGCGAACAATAAAAGAAATGCCAGCTTATACACTATATTTTCTGGTTATGGATGTTGATATCCCTGATTAGGCACACTTACTTTTATTATTTGGTTAACCATATGAAGTTGATTTAATTCTATGCTGGGATCTTTGCCCTTTGATATTATTTTTCAATAATTTTAATTTTCCCCATAGGAAAACGAATTAGCAGTTCTGTTTTTTTTGACCCTCTAGTTAAATTTTTTTTAACCAAAATGTCGTTGATATGGGAAGATACAAATACTATTTACTATGTCTGAATAAATAGTCTCAGGTTATATTTAACTTTGGCTTATTTTCAAGAGGCAATGAGTGCTCGAGTTAAAACCATAAGGTATACTTCAAGTATGAATATTTTTGACCTTCACCAAAAATTTAAAGAATGTAAACAAGAAGTATCAACTGATACGAGAATTATGAATCCTGGCAGCATGTTTTTTGCATGGAAGGGAGAGAATATTGATGGAAATACCTTTGCGGGTACAGCTATTGAGAATGGAGCAAAATACGTTGTTATCGATAATCCTGATTATGCCAAAGGTGTAGAATATATTCTCGTAGATAATGCGATGGAGACCTTGCAGCAGCTCGCGCGATATCACCGGCAACAATTTCAAATTCCCGTAATTGCCATAGGAGGAAGTAATGGGAAAACCACGACCAAAGAATTCGTCAGTAGAATTTTAGCTACGCAAAAAAATGTTGTTGCATCTTTTGCGAGCTTGAATAATCATGTCGGCGTTCCTTTAACATTATTAAGAGTAACAGGGAATACTGATGCTGTTGTTCTTGAGATGGGGGCGAATCACCTTGGGGAAATTGCAAAGCTCTGTCAAATTGCAGAACCAACTCATGGATTGATTACGAACATTGGGCGAGATCATATTGGTTCTTTTGGCAGTCAATCAGCAATTATTGAAGCCAACATTGAATTATATGATTATCTCAAAGAGAATAATGGATATGTTTTTATTAATCATGAGAACATGACCTTAATGAAATATGCCGCAGGGATCGAACGTACCTGTTATGCAGAGAACCTTAATAATGAATTTGGAATTGCGTCTCTAAAGACGAGCCCATACGTTTCTTTTTCATGGAAGCATAATAATGTAACAACGCAGCTGACAGGTGAATATAATATTGAAAACATTGCTGCGGCTATTTCAGTAGGGATACATTTTAATACTACTGATGATAATATTATCCAGGCAATTGCTTCATATTCACCAACAAACAATCGTTCAGAGATTCTTGAAACTACAACAGGGAACATTGTCATTAAAGATTTCTATAATGCGAATCTCACAAGTATGAAATATGCGCTCGAGAACCTAGCGCATATAAAAAAAGCTAATCCTGAAAAAAAAAGTATTGCTATTATGGGAGACATGCTTGAGCTAGGTGAATATAGCCTCGGTGAACATCAAGCTGCTATAGACTATGCACGTCAGCTATCTATAGACAGAATCGTTTTAGTTGGGCCTGAATTTCAGGAGACGGAACACAATGATATTGATGTGTACGCCAATGTTGATACAGCGATTTTTGCACTGCAAAATTCGTCAATCAAAAATTCAGTTACCCTTCTTAAGGCATCTAATGGAACAAATTTTAAGAAATTATTTGATACATTGAATTGGTAAGATGAACCTTGGTCAATACAAAAAAATAGAACTACCCAAAAAACCTGGAGTTTATTTTTTCAAAAAGGAAGAAAAGATTCTCTATATAGGTAAGGCGACAAACCTCGCGCATCGAACAGGGAGCTATCTGCAAAGTAACCTCATGGAAACACGAGGTCCTTTGATTGTAAAAATGGTAGAGGATGCTACGAGTTTAGACTGGAAGGAAACTGATTCGGCCCTGGAAGCGCTACTTCTTGAATCCTATTTAATTAAACAACACCAGCCCGAATATAATACCAAGGAAAAGGATAACAAGAGCTATAACTACGTTGTTATTACCAATGAACCTTTGCCGAGGATTTTCACCGTACGGCAGCGAACACTAAATATTATGCAAGGGAAGGGTGGAGATGAATTGTTACATTTCTTTGGGCCGTTCCCGTCACGCGATCAACTGACAACGGCATTAAAAATCATCCGTAAGATTTTTCCCTTCCATGGGAAGAAAACAACCAGCAAGCACAATATCGAGTTCTATAAGCAACTTGGTCTTGTTCCCAATAGCACGGACAAAGAATCACAAAACGTGTATCAGCAAAACGTTGAATACATCGCCTTATTTTTTAAAGGTAAAAAACGATCATTGATTCAAAAAATAAAAAAAGAAATGATGGAATATGCTAAGGTTCTAAAATTTGAACGCGCGAATGTTATTAAAAAACAAATTTATTCTCTTGAGCATATTCATGACATCGCCCTGTTGAAGCATGACTTTGAAGTCTCTACTTATTTATCTGGATTTCGAATGGAAGCCTATGATATTGCCCACATGCAAGGGGATGCAATGGTTGGTGTTATGACGGTTTATAATGGCGTTGAAATAGATAGTTCTGAACATAGGGTATTTAATATCAAATCGGTCGACAGGGCAAACGATACGGCGGCGCTCTATGAGGCTCTTTCTAGGAGGCTTAATCATATTGAATGGGCGTATCCCCAGGTCATGATTGTTGATGGGGGAATTGCGCAGAAACGTGTTATCGAAAAAGCATTACGTGAACATAACTTAAGAATCCCCGTCATAGCCGTTGTGAAGGACGAACGGCACAAGGCTAGGAAATTGTTAGGCCAAAATAAAATCTCTGAAAAATATTTCAGAGAAATTGTTGCTTTGAATGCTGAGTCTCATAGATTTGCAATTGCACAGCACAAGAGGAAGAGAGGAGGGGAATTTTTGAAATAGAAAAAACATTACAATAGATATAATGTTTTTCTTTGGTGGACCTGACAGCACTTACGACTCACTTGCTTCGCTGCATAATCCTGACGGAACCACTATCAAATTCAAGCATAAAAAAATCTCAGAAAGAATCTGAGATTTTTTTCATGTGTGGACCTGACAGGACTCGGTCAGGAGTCCTTATTTTTGCAAAAAAAATATAGGCTCACGCACCCCAAGAGTATTTTCAAAAATATATTTTATTATTTTTGAGGCACCCTGACTCGGCTACAATCTCACTTCGTTCGATTGGCTTCGCAGCCTCCGTCTTTCTCGTCCTGTCAGATATCACTTGAGTACGAAAAAAGCAATGCTTTCGCAATTGCTTTTATCTCGAGTGGGCCGAACTTCGTCAGGTCCGAGACAGTATTGTGGAAAATGAACAACCAGATTGGATGATCTATTTACCTGAGTTTATGAAATAGGTTGTCAGGGTTGTCATAGAAAATAGCTTCAACATTAGTTGAAGCTATTTATAAAATTGTAAGCTGAGATCTAAGAAACTTTTCTTCGGCTACTGCCGTTATTATCTTCTACGTCTATCCCCTTATCACTATCATGAGCATAACGCACTTCACCCCAACGTTGCCAAGCAATAATACATCTTAGTTCGTTATTACCAGAATGTGGATCAAATTGCTGAACATGTGATGGTCGCCCTCCTTCATCATAAAAATCAGTGATTGATTGGGTTGAACCATCTGCATTAAAGGTTGTGACAGATCTAATACTACCATCCTCATTGAAATGAATATCTTGTATCTTATTCTCATTTTCATCATTGACTGTAATAAACTCAAGTAGTTTTCCATCATAACCTCTTACAGATCTTCCGTGTCTGACGGTTTTAGAATAAAAAATAAAATGTAAAAATGCTTTTAAAATTTTCATAATTTCTCAATTTAAATTGTTTTTAGTTTATTTGATTTAATTGCAATAGTTAACCCAAGGATTAAGAATGATAAGCAGTATAAGACAAGTGTTTTATTACCTTCTTCTACTCCCTCTTGAGAATATATTCCAACTACAACTAGTGGCATTAAGATAAAGATGAAAAATAAAACATAATTTTTAAATGTCTTAAATTCATCATAGGTACTGATAACTTTATCTGTTTGAGAAAGTTTGTTCTTTTCCATCCATAAGCATTTCATATCTATCATTTTTGAAATGAAGAAAGATGCTGTGATGGTTACTAAGAATACGATAATTAATAAAATAATGTACATGATTATATAATTTTGATTGTTCTGTGACGTTATTGTCGTTTGATTAAAGTATACACAAATACTTGACCTTGTCAATAATATGTAGTCTATTCAAAAATAAAAATATAATTGAAGTTTAATTGTGTTTTTTTGGTTCAAACCTCCATTCCGATATACAAGAAAAACCCTTGATAAACAAGAGTTTTTCTAAGTGTGGACCTGACAGGACTCGAACCTGCCACCTCGTCAGTGCAAGGTATGTCTGG
>JBLHWN010000037.1:0-6437 GCA_047629175.1 Minisyncoccia bacterium | reverse complement strand
TCTTTTTCTGAGAAAATATATAGGAAATCTACAAGTAGTTCATATATATACTTTGTATATAGTGAGAGGCTTAAACTATCTTTATTATCTACCTGATTTTGTACACTGATGATTAAGCTATATATTTTATTCAGGTATTCTTGTATAAGCCTGTTTTCATTTTCTCCTTCAGTGAAAGTAACTCCATTAATGGTATTAAAGAGGAATGTATTATACGCTTTTAAAAGAAGATCTATTTCCTTATACTGTCCATTATTATAATAATCTATTTGTTCTTTTTTCATATCCCTAAAACCCAAACCCTTCTAACCTCTCCAAACTTTCACTTAAACTTGGATTATCAACTATTTCAGAAACTGTTTGAATTCCCCCACTTAATCCTCCGACACTTGAAGTAAATGTCCCTATAATTCTCGGTAATGCTATGACAACGAAAATTAGCGGAAGTACGAATACTGCTATATTAATAATTCCCGTCCACAATATAACCTTCCTTGTTTGCTCGACTGATTTATATATCTTTATGAGCGCTTCTTGCTGCAGATTCAACTGCTCCTGAAGAGAAAGTGCTTCTTGGTGTTGTTCGTTATTTTCCATAATCTTATTATAGCTTAATAATCAGGATCTTTTGTAGTAAAAAACCTCAACTAGCAAAGGGGGTTTTTTACTCTCTACACGAACCACATTGTCCATCACCACGATCGCTGGAAATTTTTAATAATTTATATAATGGGTCTGTTCCAAACACCGCAGTTGCTAGAAGATGTCCAGCAAACAATAATCCGATGGTATACCAAAGTGTTGGATCTTCTTGTGCGAAATAAACATATGCCGATACGAAGGCAAGATCTATTCTAATACCTGAGTCAAGTGCTCCTATATTTTTTTTCATAATTTATTAACCCCACAGGATAAAGTAAATGAGTTACGGAGATTTTCTTTGAAAATTAACAGTAACGAACCACAAGAGTATTTTCAAAAATATACTTCGTTATTTTTAGGTCAATTTACGCGGCATTTTATTTGAAAGATTATTATGCAAAATATCCTAAAAAAACACCCAAGGTGTTTTTTTGTTTAGAATAGACGCTTAAAAAATCCAAAAAATCCTTTTTGTGCATCTCCATCATTTAAAGTATCTTCAAAGATTTCTTCGATCATTTCACGTGCTGTTTCCTTATCACCTGCGCGGGCGATATCACGTGCCTCATCGAGAACTTCTTTTTCATCATCACTTAGTGAATCAATGACTTCGGTTCTTTTTGCCATATGTTTACGCGGCTTTTTCAAACCAAGTTCTTCAAAATATTCTTTAACAGCTTCTTTATCACCTGAATCCTTTAGTTCTTGAATTTTCTCCTTTTGATCGTCAGTCAATTGTGGACGTTCTGCAAGTTCAACTCCGAGGTCTTTAAGTTTATCTCGAACTGCTTCTTTATCACCTTCCGTACGAAGTTCTTGTAACTCTTCTTTTTGATCATCCGTAAGATCTTGGAAAACATATCCTGCCTTTACTCTTTTTCCGTTGTCTCGTGCTGGTTTTACTCTCCATTCATCAAGTTGCTCCTTGATTGCTTCATAGTCTCCGTCCCCCTTTAGTTCATCGAGAGTATCTCGCTGAACATCAGTAAGCTGTGGACGAGCTGGTTTATCAATACCAAGTTCATTTAATTTATAACGAAAGGCATCTCGGTCACCTGATTGACGAAGTTCTTTCAAAGCGGCCCGGTCAAGTTGACTCAGCAATGCATCTTCAGATTGCGCATATGCACTTGCTCCTCCTAACCCAATTGCTGCGATTCCCATAAGGGTAATTATTGTTTTTCCTGTTACGTTCATATATCTGTTATCTGTTTCTTATTAATTATTGCTAGCACTGATTAGTACGGACAATCTCTTCTTTTCTTTCAAAGTAATTATTAAAGTCATTTTGTAATTCTTTATTATCTCCAAAACGAATATTTCCATCTCTAAGCCCATCATATTCTAGATGTCGCTCCTGACCAGAACGGTGAACCTCCCAAGGGGCAAGAGAACATGGGTAGAAAATAGCGGTGTTTTCATATCCGACCATCTTCACTCTCAAGAAATCAACAAATAACTCTTCTTGTTCACTTATGAATTGTGCGTCGATAATATGGGTACCTCCATCAAGCGAATCAAATAATAAGTAACCCTCTTCCGTAATTTCAATCAGCTCTCCAGCAAGGAGACCTGTCTCCACTGGATTGGACCAATAGTTCTGCGCGCGTTGTATCAGTCCTTGTGGACCAATACCACGTTCGATATTCCCACTAATACGTGAAGCAAAAAGAAGTGATCCAATTATCATAATTAACAACAGACCAACTACAGCATAAATACGTTTTGTTCTTTTATAGCCTCTCCCAATACGCATTACTTGATATGTTGCCAATATGATAAATAGAGCAATCAACAATATACGAATGATTCCAAGCCAAACCTGTAAACTTGGTGGCAAGATCATAGTGTTTGCAGACTGAAATATAAATGAGCCTGCAGCAAAACTTGCCAGCGCTAGTGATAATCCTGTTCCAATCCAAAGAAGAGATTCCTTGAATACAAATTGCCAACGTGGTTTTTGTTTTACGTTATTTTTTTGGATGTTCTCTAATATTTTGTTATGTAGTGAATTCTTCATAATGTTCTTTAAATGATTTCTTTGCTCGGTTCACCAGAGTTGCGATCGTACCTTCTGGTTTTTTTAAAATGTCGCTCATGTCCCGGTATGACTGCCCTTCCATAAATCGCAGTATCAGAATTTCGCGATATTTTATATCAAGCCTTCCTAATATTTTTCCAACCTCAACTTGCTGATCACGTACATCAAGCTCCTTGAGAAAATGAGTACTATCCTCTGTCCAATTGAAAACTTCATCATCATGATCATAGATTCCATATTTTTTTCTGGTTGTTTCTTTTCGGGACCAGTCAATAACCTCATTATGAGCAATTCGATATATCCATGAATTAAAGGATAATTTCGCATTAAACCCATTAATATTAATGTAGGCTTTCACAAAAACATTTTGAAGAATATCTTCTTGGTCTTCATGAGGTACATGAGTGATCCGCCTGACATATCGGCGGAGTTTCTCCTCGTAGCGTTCAATTAGAATTCCAAAATACTCTTGGTTATGTAATGACAACGACGCCAATTCAGCATCAGTCATGATTGAATTTTCTAATAATTGATCCATAGAGTGTTCAGAGTATATTAATTATTTTGCTTTCTTGGTGAAATTTTTTATTTTCTTTTATAACGCAGTAAAAAGTTTGAAAGATATAACGATACCTTGAAATCTTTTTTCAAAGTTATAAATGGAAATAGTAATTTTTAGCTGAAATGGAAATGACTAATATGCTCTTTAAAGTATTACATGATGTTAGTACGTGTACTAGCAAAATTTCTTTCGTCCTGAAAGAAATGATACTATAGAATATATGACACAAGAAGCAGCACTCGCAATAATGAAAACAGGAAGAAATGTATTTCTCACCGGAGCTCCTGGTGCTGGGAAAACATATATATTAAATCAATATATTGATTATTTGAAAAAGCATGGGGTTGAAGCTGCTATCACAGCTCCTACTGGAATTGCAGCATCACATATTGGTGGGATGACCCTGCAAAGTTTTTTTGGAACCGGGATTCGTGACGAATTGTCACCGTATGATATTGAAAATCTCAGCGAGAAAAAATATCTCTGGGATAGAATGAAAGATCTAAAGGTTCTTATTATTGATGAAGTTTCAATGCTCTCGCCCTCCCTGTTTAATTCAATTGACCAGATCCTTAAAACGTTCAAATTTAATCATGAACCTTTTGGTGGAATCCAAGTCATTCTCGTTGGTGATTTCTTTCAACTCCCTCCAATTTCAAGGAAGAAGGTCCTACAACGTTTTGCTTTTCAAACAGAAATCTGGGAACAGTTAACATTAGATATCTGTTACCTCTCAACGTCCCACAGACATGAGGATGAAATATTATTAACGATACTCAATGAAATGCGTAGTGGTGAAGTATCTGAAGAATCTATGGAACATTTCAGAGGGCGTTACAAAAAAGAACCCGAAGGAATTGCCGCTATTACAAAACTCTATACGCACAATGCAGATGTTGATTCAATTAATACCAAAGCTCTAGCTGAACTTGATGCACCAAAAAAAATATTTGAAGCCCACACCACTGGCGCAAAGAAATGGCTTGATCGTATTTTCGGTTCTGCGCTCGTAACTCCTAATTTGGAACTTAAAAAAGGAGCCTTAGTTTTCTTTATTAAAAATAATTGGGATAAGGGTTATATCAATGGGACACTTGGAACCGTCGTTGATTTTGATACCTTTGGCACACCTATAGTGGAGACGCGCGACGGTCGAACCATAAAGGCTGACCGAGAAGAATGGATATTTGAAGACAAGGACGGAAAACCAAAAGGTACTATTAAACAAATTCCTCTTCGTCTTGCCTGGGCTATTACCGTTCACAAGTCGCAAGGAATGACCCTAGACGCTGCTGAGATCGATCTTTCTCAAGCTTTTGAACCAGGGCAAGGGTATGTTGCTCTCTCTCGTATAAGAACGCTTTCTGGACTCAAACTGATGGGACTTAATCAACAGGCATTACAGGTTGATCAATCAGTTCTCGCTGTGGACGCAAAGATGCGTGATCACTCATATGAATTACATGAACACGTGGATGGGTTGGAAGATATGGTCTTGGAAGAAAGATTTAGTATTCATTTGCAGCGTATCGGTGGTAGTGTAGAAAAAGGCACCAAAAAGAAAGCTGAAGCAAAAAAATCTGAAGAACCTAAAGTAAAATCATTCCTTGAATCTAAAAAATTCTTTGAACGTGAACTTTCAATTGCTGAAGTTGCTGAAATTCGTGACCTTAAAGAAGCCACGATTTGGAACCACCTCCATGACATTATTAATGATGATCCTGAATTTGATATCACCTATTTGCAACCTGATAGTGACATTATCGAAGCAGTAGAAAAAGCCATCAACACTATTACAAAACGTAAAAATGAAGAAGACTTTTCAGAGAAAACTGGCGAGGTAAAACTAAAACCAATTTTTCTTGAACTCAATGAGGCAATTGATTATGAAGATATCAAAGCTGCATTATTATTTTTAGAATAAAGATTAATACTTTGTATTAATCTTTTCTTTTAGCCCATTGGAGAATACAATGGTTATAGACCAAAAGGTCATAAACAAAAATAATATTATGAAAAAAACAATTCTGATTCTCGTTGTAATTGCAGGTGTTGTAGGGATTACACTTTATTCGAAAAATAATAAACAAGTTATCGATAATGGCGGTATTGTAGCAGAAGATACTGCTCCGATCGTCACCGAAGAAAGTGAAACTGAAGAAGAGTCAGAGCCTGTTTCTGAAGGACCTGGATCATATGTTGACTATGATGACGTTGATATTGCTACACTCGACGGAAAAATTGTCTTGGACTTTTATGCACCATGGTGTCCATCATGTCGGACACTTGAAAGAGACATAGAAGCGAATCTTGATGATATCCCAAGTGACCTGACTATTGTAAAAGTTAGTTACGATTTTGAACGAGCACTTAAAAAACAATATGGCGTAACACGTCAACATACCTTGATACAAGTAGATACTCTAGGAAATAAGATTGCATTATGGACAGGTGGTAATACGCTTGAATCAATTATTAGCAAGGTTCAATAATTCTATGGAATTTTTACCCATCTCATTTCTTGCTGGAATTCTCACAATATTAGCGCCCTGCGTGCTTCCTCTCTTGCCAGTGATTATTGGAGGAAGTGTTAGTGAAACTACTGACAAGAAACGACCATTAATTATTACGCTATCATTGGCAGCTTCGGTTGTTGTCTTTACCCTTCTTCTCAAAGCCACAACGGCTCTGATTGATATCCCTCAGGATTTCTGGAAGTGGTTCTCGGCAAGTATCGTATTTCTCTTTGCAATTAGTCTGCTCTTTCCAAATGTATGGCCAGCATTTAGTCTTTGGTTTAAAAAAATAACTAAACAAAAAGAAAGCTTCGAACATAAATCGCAAAAAGTCCTTTTCAAGTGCTATAACAAAAAAGGATTCTGGACTGCAGTGGTGCTTGGGGCAGCACTTGGTCCAGTATTTGCTTCTTGTTCACCAACCTATTTCCTCATCTTAGGAACGGTACTACCGGCAAGTTTCTTTGTTGGCTTAGTTAATTTGATCGTTTACGCGCTGGGACTGGCACTCGTTATGTTTACAATTGCCTACGCAGGACAACGATTTACCAAGACACTGAATCTCGCAGCTAATCCAAAAGGTTGGTTCAAGAAAAGTCTCGGAGTCTTGTTCATGATTGTTGCGATTGCGATTGTCACTGGATATGATAAAAAACTCGAAGCCTACATCCTCGAC
>JBLHWN010000036.1:0-6503 GCA_047629175.1 Minisyncoccia bacterium | reverse complement strand
CCCCTCATTAATATAGTCACCATTGATGATTAATTTATGACGATCTGATCCTTGTGAAGTAATCTATGAACTTGGCATGATGTGAATACTGGCAACAGTGATTTTACTGAGTAACGTTACGCTTCCGTTAATTTCAAAAATATAATCTTCAAGAGGACTTTTGTTTTCTTCCCAATTAGCAGGGCTATGCGAATATCCTCTAGCTGGTACAGAATGCAGCGTTGAGATAATGGGTGACTTTACAGAATCTTCTTATATGTGAATAACACGCGTCACTGGCAAAAAAGATACTGAAACTATAGTTGCAAGAGAGAGAAGTATTACCTTGTTATTTATTTTAGGCAGAAACATGTAAATGTATTATATCTAACAAACAAAAAGAACAACCAACTGATTGTTCTTTTTTGTATAATACTTCAACGACAAAGTATTCCCTTTCTTCCATGTAGCTCATTCAATATAGCACTCGACTTGCCAAGGAGGAAGTTCGTGTTGTGGATGAGTTGTGCATAACAGGCTACGAACCTTATCCACACGCATCCACAGCCTTTCCACGGAGGCACGTTTCCCTTAATCAAGTACTCGGTTACAATACAACTACTTATGGCAGATACCAGAAACAATGGAATGCGAATTCCCCCTCAGAACATCGATGCAGAACGAGCATTACTCGGCTCAATTATGCTTCGACCCATTGCCCTCAACGAGGTAATCGACAGTGTCTCAGAAGACGATTTCTACGTTCAGAAACATAAAATTATTTTCCGCGTAATGGCAGAGCTATCGCGTATTGGTGACCCTATTGATCTCGTTTCGGTTTCTGAAAAGATGACGAGTCTCAACTTGGTTGAGCAAGCTGGCGGGATTTCATATCTGAACGAACTAGCAAACACCGTTCCATCCTCTACCAATGTTGAATACTATGCGAAAACGGTTGGAAACAAATCAACCCTGCGGAAACTTATTGATGCAGGAGATTACGTATCTCAACTTGGATTCAAAGAGGAAGAAGAAATGGATGTGATTCTGGATGATGCCGAGAAGAAAATTTTCTCAATCACCTCAAATCCACAAGGAGCTCAAAAATTCCAAAGCATTAAGGACATTATTCCAAAGTCTTGGGAGAAATTAGAACTCCTATCACAAAGCGATGGAAGCATCCGTGGTGTTCCTACAGGATATGTTGCCTTGGACAAGATTCTTTCTGGATTCCAGGATTCTGACCTGATTATTCTTGCGGCTCGTCCATCAACAGGTAAAACAGCGCTCGCACTGGATATGGCACGAAAGGCAGCAGTGAACCATAATGTTCCTGTTGGGTTCTTCTCTCTAGAGATGAGCGCGGACCAATTAACTGATCGTATGCTCTCGGCTGAATCACAGGTTGATTCATGGCGTATTCGAACGGGTAAAGGTCTGACGGATGATGACTTTGGACGTATTAGCGTGGCCATGGAAACCTTATCAAAGGCTCCAATCTATATTGATGACAAACCTGGTAACTCGATCAATCACATGCGATCAACAGCGAGGCGACTGAAGGCTGAACATGGTCTTGGAATGATCTTTGTCGATTATATGCAACTAATGACGACTTCAAAAAATTACGATTCAATGGTTAACCAGGTAACAGAGATTTCACGTTCACTAAAATCATTGGCTCGTGAATTGGAAGTCCCTGTTATTGCCCTCTCGCAGCTATCGCGTGCGGTTGAGCAACGTGGTGGTAAGCCACGACTGAGTGACCTTCGAGATTCTGGTTCAATCGAGCAGGATGCGGATGTGGTTATGTTCCTCCATAAGGAACGGAACGAGGATGGAATTGGACGAAGTCAGACGACTGATATCCTGATCGAAAAACATCGTAACGGTGCCGTTGGATATTGCCAGTTGTTTTTTGATGATGCACGGACAACCTTCCTAGACCTAGACAAGACACATCAACAAGAAGGTGGTGGTCTTGAAGATGAATTTTAAACTAAGTGAAAACTTAGTTTTTTGTTACAATATAATGATGAATAATCGTATTGATAAACTCGCAGAACTCTTTGAATCATTTCCTGGCATTGGAAAACGTCAAGCACGACGTTTCGTCTATTTCCTCCTTCACAAGGACCAAGGATATATTAATGAACTCGTTGCTGGCATTCAAAATGTAAAAGCAGAAATTAACCAATGTAACGAATGTTACCGATTTTTCGCAAGGGACGGAAAAACTATTTGTCCGATATGTACAGCAGGTGCAGAATCGACGCAAATAATGATTGTTGAAAAAGACGCAGACTTTGAAAACCTGCATAAAACTCATATCTTTGATGGGAAGTATTTCATCCTTGGAGGATTTATTAATGCGAACGAAAAGAAACGTTCTTTTGCTCGTGTTGATCAGTTGATCGCTCGTATCAAACGTGACGTTGCAGCCACAAAAATTACCGAGGTGATCTTTGGCCTATCTATTAGCCCAGAGGCTGAACATACACGCATTCGTCTCTACACCATGCTGCGCGATCAATTCCCTGACCTAACATTCTCAACCCTTGGTCGAGGTCTCTCAACGGGAACAGAATTAGAATATTCAGATATGGAAACATTGAAGCACGCATTTGAATCTCGAATTTCTCAATAATATGAAGAATTACTCACTGAAAAAAATAGATAGCGAAGATATCAAATACTTTACCATTACATGTGGTCTCCTACCTGGTTATAATTCTGAGAATGAATCATATTCTCAGGAAAAAATAGTAAGTTCTTACAAAGAATGGATCCAAAAGAGATTGTCCTTAGGAGAAGTTATTATTCCTGGAAAAATTTTTCCTGGAAAATTTGTTTATGGTTTTAAAGGAGAAAATGGAGTTACCTGTAATTCTGAAGATGCTATTGAAATCCAAGGAGAGATTATACGAGAATATTGTCCTGAGATTTTTGACATAAATGAAGCTCTATTAAAGGTAGTTATTGACTTGGCAACAACACTAGGAAACATAGCTGAACAAGAACGTGTACATATAACTTTTATGAATGAAAAGTATCTCCTTGAATAATATGAAACAGCTACCTATAAACAAAGATCAATATCAAGTCTATGTACTTTCATCTCGAACTCGTAAACCTGTTCATTTTGCTGTACATACCTGGATAGTGACGGTTAGCAATGGCAAAATAGATCGTTGGGAAATCCTCCATCAAAAATCTGAAGATAATACTACTGGTTATTTTTATAGGAACGCACATCCTCCTGTTCAAGGTTTGAAAAAAGGATTTTTTACAAACTGGGATTCAAATCTAATAGGCAGTGTTTCTGGTGACCAATATTCATTAGCCAAGAGAATATTGGATTATATTGAAAACCGCACACCTACCTACCCACACCAAAATAAATATAGTATCTATCCTGGGCCTAATTCAAATACCTATGTTGCATGGATACTCAAAGAATTTCCAACCTCTGGAATTAAACTCCCATGGAATGCTTTTGGTAAAAATTATTAAATTAAATGAAGAAAGAAGTCGTACACTACCCTAAATTCAACAAGTAAAAATCACCTTTCGGTGATTTTTACTTACGCTAGACTTGTTACCTTAACCTTCATAAAAGGTTGTCGGTGCCCCTTCTTTTTGAAGTAACGTGACTTTGCCTTATAACGAATAACGGTTACTTTCTTTGCTCGCCCTTCTTCGACAAGTTCAGTTGTAACTTTTGCTCCATCCAAGTAAGGTGTTCCAAATTGTGCTGACGTACCGTCATCAGTCATTAGAACTTTATCAAAAACAATTTTATCTCCTTGGTTGAAGTCTTCTGGAAGTTTCTCGATGGTTATAACATCGCCTTCTGAAACTCGGTATTGTTTTCCACCGGTTTCAATAATTGCAAATTTACTCATAATAGGGACCATTATACATAGGAATACATTACTGACAACCTCTTTTTCTAACAAACAGTAACAAACTACAAACTACAAACTCATCAATCTATTCTAGTATTCGCGCGAATACTAGAATAGATTGAAGATACTAGATGATGTTTTTTTCCAAAAGAGTTGAAATAAAACGTGCTAACGACTTACCCTCATTACTGAGGTAATGATGAACATAGTTACCTTTTGTTCTTTTGTATATAAGTTGTGTCGAGTGGAGTTTCCTTGTGTGAAATGAAATATTTTTAAAATCCCCTCCAACTAATTCGTTAAGTTGTTCAAGTGTAATTCCAGGCTTTTTTGAAAGAATGTATAAAATATGAGCACGGAAATGATTTGCTCCTCCTTTTAAGAGGGTCTGTATTTCGGGAAATGATTTTGCTGGCACTTCCTTTTTTTTTCTTTCGAGGCTTTTCTGTTGAGGAGATTTCATATATCCCTAGTATAAACCATATATGGAAAGCATTCTAGTATTCGCGCGAATACTAGAATGCTTTTAGAAGAGGTTTTGTTATACTTTTGATATAAGATAGAAATGCTTTAACTAAAACTATGAAACTCTACAACTCACTTACAAGACAAAAAGAAACATTTACCCCTATAGAACCCGGAAAAGTTTCAATGTATCACTGTGGACCAACGGTGTACGACTATGTACATATTGGAAACCTGCGGTCATTCCTCCTGGGAGATTTTATCCGGCGATCTCTTGAATATGTTGGGTATGACATTATCCAAGTAATGAACATTACTGATGTTGGTCACCTCATATCAGATGGTGATGATGGCGATGACAAAATGACCAAGGCATTAAGACGCGCAGGAAAAGAAATCACGGTTCCAAATATGCTCGAAGCCGCTACAAAATACTCAGATGCATTCAAGTATGATATCGCTGAACTCAATATCCTCACCCCTCATCATATTCCACGAGCATCAGATCATATCGCTGGGAATATTGAACTGATTACAATGCTTGAAGAAAAGGGATTCATTTACGTTACCTCAGATGGTGTTTATTTCGACACGGCGAAAATGCCACATTATGGTGAGCTTGGTGGTGTTAATTTGAAAGAAGAAGGAGAAAGTCGTGTTGGTCATAATATTGAAAAAAGGCAACAGTCCGATTTTGCATTATGGAAGCTTGATGCAAATAATGGATGGGATTCTCCATGGGGGCAAGGCTTCCCTGGATGGCATATTGAATGTTCGGCTATGAGTCGAGCATTCCTTGGTGACCATTTCGACATTCATACAGGTGGACTCGATAATCTTCCTGTTCATCACAATAACGAAATTGCGCAAAGTACATGTGCAACTGGCTCTGACTTTGTGAACTACTGGATGCATGGGGCCATGCTTAATTTTGGAGGCGCAAAGCTCTCTAAATCGACCGGGGGGAACATTACCCTGCGAAGTCTAGAGGAACGTGGATTAAGCGCCCTACCGTACAGATACATGGCTCTGCAGACGCATTACCACTCACCTATGAACTTTACCTGGGAATTACTTGAGTCTGCTCAAAAGATTCTCCATAAAATATACAAAGACATCGTAGGATTAAGAGCTGAGTCAGAAGGTGTTGTCGGAATCGTAGATAAAAATTTTAAAAATCAATTTACTGAAAAAATTGAGGATGATCTTAATTTTGCCCAAGGGTTAGCAGTATTTCACACTATGATGAAATCTGAAATATCTCCTGCAGACAAACTTGTAACAGCGTATAATTTTGACAACGTTTTAGGTCTTGGACTTGAAAACTATAGAGAAGAAACATTTGAAATTAGTTCTGACTTGCGAGAATTGCTCAATAAAAGATCTGAAGCACGTATCAGCAGGGACTTTGATACCTCGGACAAAATTCGAAATGAAATCAAAGAAATGGGATATAGCGTCAGTGATATAGAAGGGGAACAAAAGATAGAAAAAAGTAACTAGCTCATCTAGTTACTTTTTTCTATAGTGTTATATCAATCAAATTTTTAATATACATTCGCTATTCTCTAATTTTTTCGTGAATACCAATAGCGCTGGCACCTAGGAAATTATCAGTATCGCCCTTAACCTGGATAAGAGCTTCGCGAGTTCCATCAAGAATGTTATCACGCAGGTCTTCAAAATTATTTTCACAGATCGCACCTTCTGTTGTAGTTTCAGAATTCACCGCTGATGAGTGATTGATATGCAAAATAACCCATTCCAATGATTTAAAAGCAGCGAAAGAAAGTTTTCACATAATTAAGTACCCAAGAACATAGCTAGTTCTAAAGTTGATCTTGCAAAACGTATTACTGCGCTAGCTGACTCCTCGCCTCGATAGCAGAAACTGCTGTCTGTGCGTCATTAATCCCGCCCTTATAGGTGTCATATGTTTCAATAATGGCCCCATCGCTATCATCATTTTTTGATGAACTACCAAAGACAATGTACCCAACGATCCCAATAATGATTACAAGCAAGAGGGTTAGTGTTTTCATATAATAAGTATACGAAAAAAACGACAAATTGTCGCTTTTAAATATCTTCCCAAAAACATATACACTTTATTATTTATTTTTAAACAATTCTGCATAATGTAAACACGGT
>JBLHWN010000035.1:0-6743 GCA_047629175.1 Minisyncoccia bacterium | reverse complement strand
ACTCCTTTCAGGAATAATAACACTTGCCTTAATGGGAATGTATACCCCATTTGCCTTTGCTGGCGCAGCAACAGAATTGTCGGACGATATGGATCGGCAAAAAGCAAGTACTGCAGCTTCGCATGATATTAGTTTTAAGCTTCCATCAGACCTCCTTAATACGGAGACGGTTACGGTTACCTTTACTGATTTTGCAGGAACAGCTGCTGCTACAGGGGCAAATTGGACCAATCCGGCAGCTAATACCGTTGTTTATACAGCAACAGGCACCGTTACAGCAGGAGCAGCATTTACGGTGACCGTAGACGGACTGATAAATCCAGCAGCAGGAAATACCATCATTAGTATCCTCGCATCAAACGCAGCTGCTGATTCAGGAGAAATCACCGCGCCTATTATTACTGACGATCAAATTCAAATTACCGCAAAAGTAGATCAATCACTTTCATTCGATGTTATTGATGCGGGGGATACTGATAATGCCGTTCAATTTGGATCACTAACATCTGGAGCTATTCGATATTCGACTGATACAGGGACAGGGTCTGCTTCAGAAACAGCTGATGGATCAAGTCGATTTACTGCAGCAACAAACGCGACAGGGGGGTATACGATTAGCGTTGAAGGAGATACGCTGACCTCAGGAGCAAATACCATTACGGCTATTGATGGGGCAGCACCAACTCTAGGTCAAGAAGAATTTGGTCTAACTATTGATGCTGTTTCAGGGACAACAGGAACTATCACACCGACCTATACAGGAGTTAACTATGACCTTCCTGCACCAGCAACAGCAGAGATGGTCGTTACCCAGGGGACAGCCGCAGCTACGGGTACGTACGGAGTTAATTACGTTGCAAATATTGATGGGAGTACCGAGGCAGGGAACTACTCAACTGCAATAACCTATACTATGACAGCAAATTTCTAATGCAATCATTGTGTAAAAAACCTTTCTTTGAAAGGTTTTTTGTTTGAAGAATAGCTATAGTAGGATATAATTAATTTACTTATTACTTATTATTAATTACTTATTACTAATCTATATTTACACTCTACGACTTTTATATGAAACATTTTTGTACACGATTAATATTCTTTTTTGTTATAGCTATTTTTTCCACGATAGCACATACATCGTTTGCTTTGACGGTATCGCCCGCAAAGATAGAGGTGCTTGGAGATCCAGGGGCTACGATCACCGGAACCGTTGAGCTCTATAATGAAAAAACAAAGAATCAAAATATCTATACAAGTTTTGAAAACTTTGAGTCAAATGATGATACGGGAACTCCACGATTTATAGGTAATGACGATAGATTAGCAACATGGATGAGTGCCCCTCTCGCACTCAGCTTAAATCCAGATGAGCGTATTGATGTTACCTATACTATTACCATACCTGAGGATGCAGAACCAGGAGGATACTTTGCGGCGATGTTCTTCGGCAATCAACCCCCACAAAATGAAAGTCAGGTTTCTATTGGCGGACGTTTAGGTGTTCTTGTACTTTTGCGTGTAAGTGGGGATGTTCCTGAAAGTGGAGGAATCTTGGATTTCGGAGCTACTGATGAAAAACGATTTTTCCTGACACCGCCTATTAAATTCACACACCGTTTCAGTAACACAGGCGGGGACAGAGTTGCTCCTCTGGGAAACATTGAGTTGAAGAATACTTTTGGATTCGTAAGAGACCGAGTAGATGCAAATCCAAAAAAAGGAAGCATTCTTCCAGATACCGCTCGAAAATTTGTGAATACTTGGGGTCGTAAAGGAGAATCACCAGAAGGATTCTTCGATACCGCGGCGTCACAATGGAATCAATTTCACTTTGGTTGGTATACGGCGAGACTCAATTTAAACTGGGGAGAGAAGGGGCAGGCATCAATTGCAAGGTATTCATTTTTCATTTTTCCATGGCACCTACTCCTTGTAAGTTTTGTTACTCTCCTTCTCGCATTTTTTATCCTGAAGATTGTAGGGCGATCATACAAGCAATCACTCGTGCGCCAGATAGAGAAACAATATGAAGAAAGTCAAAAGAAGCAAATTAAATCAACTAAACCATAAGGGAATCAAAAAAACACAATGCATATTGTGTTTTTTTTGAGCATAAGATATATCAATGTTAGTCTTTGAAGGCATAGTGAACGTATTCTATGAGGTCCCGTAATTTAGTAGAAGATTTTACAAGAAAGGCAATAGGATCCTTCTGGATGACCGTCTTGGCTATTTCTCCGTGTTTCATACTAATATTACTCAAGATGATTACCTTCGCATTTTTACCCCAAGTATCCTCTCTTAGATGTTCCATAAATTCATGACCATTAATAATTGGAGCTTCCATGTCAAGGAGGATAAGGTCAGGGTGGCTATTATAACAAAGCTCAAGACCTTCTTTTCCATTTGAAGATTCTTCAACGTTAAAATCCTCACGCTTGAGTTTATTAACAAGCGTATCATTGAGGGCTTTGTTACCCTCGATGATGAGTATTCGTTTTTGCTGATTATTCTTCATAATAGTAAATAAAGGGTGGCAATTTTAATGCGCCCCTACGCGGCTTTTTGGATAGGGAGGATGAGGAATGACATTAACCTTTCCACCTATCTCTGATTCGTACTCGTGGATGAGCTGAGAAACAATAATTTCAGTGGGCCCCTCAAGAGATTTAATTTCAGAACTTGATTCACTTAGTGTGAGTCCGGGAATATGAGATACAATTTCATGAATCTTTTTGTCACCAACATGGTAGTGAAGCGCTTCAATAATATCGTGAACTATTTCATAATTAGTACGTTCATTTTTTGATATGTGAGCATAGTTCCTTTTTACATATCGTATTTTTTCTTTCCTTCTAAATATTATAAAAATAAAAAAAATAGGAATAAGAGCAAAAGGTAGGGCTGGACCCCATTTAGATAATCCGTAGCCAAAAAAACTCCTTTCAACGGTAAACTGTTGCTCAGAAATGGCTGGAAATTTTTGATTATTGTAGCTTACATCTAATTTCAAGGTATAACCCCCATAATCAATAGTCGTTGGGATTTTAAAATAACGTTTAAAAGAAGCAGTTGTTTGCACCGCTACCGTTTCAACACGTTCGAGAATAACAAGATCAGACTTATCAGTAACCGTAAAAAAGAGACTCACATCAGTCGTTTGATTAGGAGTACCAAAATTAAGTAGCTGTATACTCACAGGGAGTGATGCTCCTCGTATAATATTTTCACCCGATGAGAGTGAAATTGTTGAGGCAATACTGTTATCAGTTTGTGCAAATATCGCATGAGGAATACTGACTATACACAATAGTATGATACTTATCAGTAAATATTTTTTTGTGTATATTACTAATGTGGACATAAGGAAAAAAGGATTAGCTTTCATAATCTGAGAGATAAGGATCACGACTTCTAATATGTTTAACTAATATAACAAGTAACCATAGAAGGAGTGCCCCTCCTAGGAATGAAATGATGTACGGAATAATATACCAGCGAGAGTTAATTTCTGGAGAAGTGCTAATCAAAACATCAAAGAGAGGGTCACCCGCGAACTGTAATTGTGTTTTATCAGAATTATAAACCGGTAAAATCGTAAAGATTTTCTCTTCTGAATTCAAATTACGGGTCAATCCCTTGAGAATACTCGCAACAGTATGGTCTCCTATTTCAAATTGTGACAATGAAGTCTCTAGGAAGTACAAACCCTGTCCGTTAGCAACAACCGTTCCAACGAAAAATCCATCAATATTAAGGTCGAGTTCTGCATAAGGTACTGTGTATCCATAAAGTATGAGTCCGTAATCCCCACGTGGCTCTACACTCACCGTTGGAGAAAGAAATACATCGTTGGAATATACAAAACCTCGATCTCCTACGGTTAGTGTGAGGGCTTGAGGGCCGGTGGCAACATTATTTCTGTCAAAACCAACAAAGGTAAGAGTATGTAGGTCAGCTGAAACGTTATCAATAGAGATAAGAAAAATACCATTCTCGTCAATATCAGTACTTCCCACTAAAGAGTTATTCATAGATATGCTGACACTTCCTCGAGGTGGACCAAATCCCTTGAAAGAGAGAATGATGCCTTGTTCATCATAAAAAGGTCTCTCATCATTAAAGAAACAGTTATAACAAGTTCCACTACCATTAGCACTACTACCTCCTCCAACAATAATAGGGGCTCCAAGCACAACACCACTGACCGTAATGTCTTTTGAAGGGAAGATCCATACTTCAGCAGTCGCAACAAAAGTAGCATTTACTCCAAAATTCACAATGTACGAACCTTGATTTGATGGATTTTTTAGATCAATATCATTGGTCAGAGTAATTGTGACATCGCTACTTGGAGCTGCGGTACTTTGGAAGGTTATAAAAATAGTATTGAGTGATTGGCTAAAAGACCAATCACTAGGAGTAAGCAATACCCCATTTACGCGCACATCAACATCAGATGCTACAGGACTTGAAGAAAAGCTAAATTCATTCGGAAAGTTAATTGAGACACTATTCCCTATGGCAATTGGTGAGATACTATCAAAGGTAATAGTATGTTCTGGGACTTGATTAATAGTCTGATCACCTATTTGATAATCCAGGTTTTGAATATCAAGTGCAAAAGTATTTACAGGAGAAAAGGTTAAAAACCCTGCGACTATAAGGGTGACGTATAAGCTTAAATGCAGAAAATTAACTTTAAAATTAAAAGCCATGATATAGTTTTATGATACTATATTTTGGGAAAAAATGTACCTTCTAGTGACTAAGGTTAAAGTAATTCAAATAATTAAAAAATTTCAACGAAGAGCCCTGATAACTTAATTTACAATAGAGAAATGAGGGTACTAGAGGAAAGACTGTGCGAAAATATGGTTTTTTTGCTATGCTATAGACTATGAAGATTCTACGTAGCATTATTCTCTATGGAGTACTGACTTTTAGTCTTGTTCTTTTGTGGCAAAAAGTTTTACGTTCACCTTGTTATCGAGTTATCGAGTATGATATTGGAGCATTTGATGAGCGATTTCTTATTTCCCGAGAGGTTTTTATTAATCAAATTGAATTCGCAGAGATTCCATGGGAAGAAGCATCTGAGACCAATCTTTTTCGCTATGTTGATGGAGCAGACTTTAAGGTGAATTTAATTTGGAGTGATGAGCAGGACCGCCTTTATAAAGGTTATGATCTTGAGAATAAGCTTGATAATAAACAAGACTCTATTGATACTGTTCAAAATAGATATCAAACAGCAGTGAATCGATATGAACCTGTGGTACGTGAATATGAATCACGGCTCGAACAATACGAGGTAGATGTCACCTATTGGAATGATCAAGGAGGCGCTCCTGAGGCTGAGTACAATAATTTACAAAATGAAGTAGCCTCTTTAGAGCGAAAAGCAAGTGAATTGAATAGTCTCTTGGATACAGTGAATTCTCTCGCTGATGAAAATAATCAAAAGGTTCAAACCTATAATCAAAATGTCGCAGAATATAATAATCTCTTTAGCACTGGTCATGAGTTTGATGCGGGGAATACTGATGGAACTGAAATTAATGTGTATAGTTATGATGGTATCCAGGAACTTCGAACTTTGTTGGTTCATGAATTTGGCCATGTCCTAGGGATCGATCATGTTGAAGATATAAATTCAGTAATGTATTATCTGCTCAACGATCAGAACCAGAAGGGAACATTGAGTGATGTGGATGTCGCAGCTTTAGAGCTTTCATGTAGACTGTAGGTATGTTTAATTTATTCAAAAGAAAAAAAAGAATCAAAGCTGGACTCCTTAATAAGGAATTATTTGACCAGCGAGTTATTCAAGATAAAGAAGCAGCACTAGTAACTTTTTCAGCGGGATGGTGCGGAGCATGCAAGATGCAGAAACCACTCATTAATGATTTGGCTGATTACCACAAAGAATCAGGTGTACTCATTGCTTTGGTTGATGTTGATACAGAAAATGAACTTTCAGGAATATTCGGAGTTAAAAGTATCCCAACAACGATCGCTTTTAAAAATGGTGAACCTGTGTTTAGAAAAAGTGGATTATTAACGCGAAGGAACCTTGAAGATCTCATAGTAGAGCTTACAAAAACATCTGATTAACCAGGTGTTTTCATATGTGAGAAGTCTGAATAATAATGAGGATATTCTTGGCAGTGCTCTTGGGGTATACTGTAATTATGAAAACAGGCGTACAATCGTGGCATCAACTCGTGAAATTTATCCTTTATTTCTTTTCTCTTGGAGGACTCCTTCGAACTTTTTTTGTTCCTTGGAAACAAGAGCGATATACCAGTACTGAACCAGGAATCTGGAAATGGCTCGAACAGGCAGTATTTTATGTATTTGCTGTAGTTTTTGGAATGGCAGTTCGAACAGGGGCAATTATTATTGGGCTGATTGCTCTATTGCTTATGCTGATAATATTTCCAATCTTTTTAATTTTTCCAATAAAACTATCTTTTGAGAATATGGTTCGCAATGGTTCTTTGGGACGGGAATGGGCATATCCACAAACCTGGCAACTTGATAAACATGGACGTGATATCAGGCGTAGTACGGAGGTATTAGTGGTTGATCATGATGCTGCAATTGAACAAATGGAAAGAATCTTATCACGTAAAACTCAGCAGAATGTTTTGGTGGTAGGTACTCAGGGAATTGGTAAATCAACAAGGTTAAGTTATTTAGCACGAAAAATGTATCGTGATCTTTCTGTTCCTGCGTTG
>JBLHWN010000034.1:0-6780 GCA_047629175.1 Minisyncoccia bacterium | reverse complement strand
TACGCACATTTTGCAAAAGCTGATGAAGAAGATGATTTTACAAAAGTTCAGATTAATCGTTTCAACCAAGTTATTAAAACTTTCCATGATTCAGGTTATGAATTTGATATTAAGCACCATGCAAACTCAGGTGGAATTCTATTTCATCCCGAATCACACTATGACATGGTTCGTGCTGGAATGATTCTCTATGGTTTATTTGAAGGTATTGAGATTCCTGATGGAATTAATTTCCAACCAGCAATGTCTTGGAAGACAGAAGTCGTTTATTTCAAATATATTGAAGAGGGAGCAGGTCTTGGTTACGGACATAATTATATTGCCCCTGAAGGAACGCGTATCGTAACCTTGCCGGTTGGGTATGCCGATGGGTATCAACGAGCCATGGGAGAGAAGGGTAAGGTTATCATTGACGATATGTTGTATCCCATTGCAGGCCGTATTTGCATGGATCAAATGATGATTGATCTGGGTTCCGATGGGGAGGCGTACAAAAAAGATGAAGTGATTTTAGTGGGAACATCAGAACATCATACCATCACTTTTTTTGATATTGCGGGATGGAGCGGAACAAGTATTTATGAGCTGCTATCACAGATCTCTTGCCGTGTTCCAAGAATATACAAAGACGATTAAAACCTTTATTTTATGAGGGTTTTTTAATTTGGGCTATCGTTCATCATGTTCAGCAATATGATGGTATTCGTGATCATTTTCAGTATGTTCATGACTATGACCAAGAGACATCGTAACTCCCGTCATGATTAGTATTCCAACAGCAAGTGCAGCAAACATTTGTCTAAGCGTTGCTGTATCTCTTATAATAGATTGAACAGGGAAAAGGTCCGTAAATACAATACCCAGGAAGAATGTCGCAGTCGCACCTAGAAGGTACGCCTGGAAGACCGCTGTTTGTATCAACAATAGACCTAATGCAATTCCAACAAAAATTGTAAGAGCTGTTCCTACATTTCGATATACTGCTTCAATATTACTGTATCCAGATTTACGCAAAACCAAAAATTCAGAAATTTCTTGAGGAGCTTCATGCAAAATAATAGATAACGCAGTATTTGCCCCAACAACAGCACTTACTCCAAATGATGCAACCAACAACATTCCATCAGCAATATTGTGAATTGCATCACCGATTAAAATCTTCCACGCTGATTTCTTATGATCGTGGACATGGTCGCTTCCTTCATGACGGTGCGGGGATAGAATTTTGTGGAGGAACATATAGACAAGAACTCCAATAGTAAATGCTATAATTGCTTCATGTAAAGGAAGCAATTCAAGTGTTTCGCTAGCTAATATGAAACTAGTTACCAAAAATACTCCGGCGCTAATAGCTGTTAGTAATCGTAGGTTATGGTTAACAAACGAAGCGATTTTTGGGTGAGATTTTACCAGTACAACTCCTAATATTGATACGAGTGAGATTAGTAATCCAGATATAAGTATTAAATGTATATTTTCCATACACAGGATTATATATAAACGCAAATTATCTGCAAATATTGTATTTGCAAATTATTGCATAAATGGAATGATGGTATCTATGTACAAAAATATTATTAAAGAAAAAGGTCTCTCAGTGACAGACAAAAGGATCTCGATATTAGAAACGCTTCATTTAAAAAATGAACCCATGACCATAGAAATGATAAGAAGTGAAATAAACGCCTCTATGGATACCTCAACAATTTATCGTTCGCTTAAAAAAATGGTTGACCATGGAATTATTTACCAAACTGATTTTCGTGAGGGTATGTCATATTTTGAATTTCAAGGTGACCATCACCATCACCATATTGTCTGTACTCATTGTAAATCTCGCGAATCAATAGACATGTGTGTGAATAATGATTTTTTAAAGATACAAAAAGAAACGGGATACACTATTACTAATCACATTTTCGAACTATTTGGCTTATGCAAAAATTGTACATCATAATAATAATTTTACTCGCTCCCTTCATAAGCTTTGCTCAAGTTGACGATGCTTCTTTTGCAAGTGAATATTTTTCAGGGAAAGTTATAGAAACACAGACATCTGAAAGTGGACATATCCTCTATAGGACTCAATTATCCGATGGTACTACAATAGAATTGGATACATTTGGGGAGGAAATACCTGTAGGTGCTCGTGTATATGTAGAATATTTTACGCAGCAAGATTATTATAATTTTGTAACAGTAAATCGAGTTAATCCAATGATTTTCTTAACGATTCTCTTTGTGTTAAGTATTATTATACTCGCACGCAAAAAAGGATTACGATCGTTGGGAAGCTTAGGGCTCAGTATTTTGTTATTATTTGGAGTCTTGATCCCGTTATTGTTGCGTGGCTTTGACCCTCTTTGGACAACCTTAATTTTCGGACTTGTTATCTTGTTTATCTCAATATTTGTCACACATGGGTTTAATAAGCAGAGCCTCGTAGCATTTCTAGGTTCTTTTGGTTCAATTATTCTTGCTTTTGTACTCTTGAGTATTGTTACAGAAGCTACCTTTTTAACAGGTTTGATTAATGACCACATTCAATATCTTTCGTTTGAAGTTGAAAACACTATTAATTTAGTTCGGTTAGTGTCTGCTTCTATTATTATCGGTGTTCTTGGTGTGCTCGATGATATTACTGTTACGCAGGTTGCCGTAGTGCGAGAACTTTCAAGTACCGAAGGTATCAAAAAAAATACTATTTTTGCGAAAGCACTTCGTGTTGGTCGTGACCATATCTCATCGTTGGTAAATACCTTGGTGTTTGCCTATGTAGGTGCAACATTACCTTTGATCATGTTTATCTCACTGTTGGAAATTCCTTTTTTGATTCTTATAAGCCAAGAGTTTATTTTTATTGAAATTATACGTTCCTTAATTGGAGCTATCGCGTTAACTTTGGCCGTACCGTTAACAACGTGGTTGGCAGCATACGTTTTCCTTCCTGCTATTAAGCGTGATCAAAAAGCCCTTGAATCAGCTTGTGCACATCATAATCATTAACCTTTTTTAACTTAATTGTTGATCTCTAGTTTAGAATAGTTGTCTTGAGAAAAGGAGGCCTTTCAAAAAACGGCCTCGATTATGGTCATTATTTTGTGACCACAGATGGAACGCATATTGTGACCCTGCCGTTTGGCTATGCTGGTGGTTACCAACCTGCGATGGCTAAAAATGGAAAAGTGATTATTTACCATATATTATATCCAATTACAGGACGTATTTGTATGGATCAAATAATGATTGATATTGTTAAAAACAAAGAAGTGTACAGAGGAAATGAAGTGATTTTGGTCGGATCATGTGATTCACATACAATCATTTTTTTGATATTGCCGAATGGAGTGATGCGAGTATTTACGAGCTCCTGTCTCAGATTTCCCATCGGGTCCAACGTAGATGCCTTAATACTTACTCATTATTTTTGAGTACTTAGAGCCTTTAACATCAGTGTATAAATGCTATAGTTATGTATACAAGAAAGAAGTTTACTAATACGGTATCTCTTCTCGTTTTAAAAAATATGAGAGCTGATCACAAGAAAAATATACAGAATCAACCAAAACGCTCTTTTGGTGTTAAGGGTATTATAATGACGCTCTCTTTTTTAGCTATCATTGTTGGGCTTTTTGATAAAAATAATAGTGATAGAGCTTATGCTGAGCTCAAGGTATTTCCATCAAGTGAATGCTATGGTGATGGGCATAACCTTAAAAATGCGACAGGTTTTCTTGACGCACCAGAACTTGATGGTGAAGACTTTAGATACACCAATAGAAACTCAGCTCTAATTACAGGAAGTTTCTCTGAAGTGGTGTGCGGAGGATTCAAGGGTTATATTCCAGAATACCTACCTGACACCAAAGTATTCTTACGTCTTTCCTGGGGACTAGCTCCTCGTTCACACACCATTGATAAATCAGGAACCTCCCTCACTACAGCTACAGATAAGCAAAAAGATGAAACACTCGAAGGGAATATTCCATTAGAAGAACCCCTCTTTACTCATCTAGAAGAAATAGATATTTTAGACAGTAAAGAAGAAACAACAGAGCTAATTACCACTTCTGAAATAAAAGAAGAGAAAAAAGTCGAGGAGAAACTAATAGAAAATAACGAACCAATAAAAGAATCATCTAATCCTTTAGAAACACAAACAGAAATAGAAAAATTAGAACCAGAAAGCACTTCAGAAAATAATGAATCCCTCCAACCTGATCTTGAAGATGAAACGGTGGTTGATGAAGATGGTACTATCGATAGCAAACCAGAACCAGAAAGCACTTCAGAAAATAATGAATTCCTCCAATCTGATCTTAAAGATGAAACGGTGGTTGTGGGACTTGATAATAATATTGTTGATACTTCTGATGAGAAAGAAGCAGAAGAAATGTTACCGTCAGATAGCGAGAAGGAGACTATTGGTACAGATTTAAACAGAGAATTTGATGTTCCAGAAGAAGAAAAAGATTTTCAAAATAGCCTCCAATCAGACCTCGAAGATACCGATCAAACAATTATTTTGAATCTTGACGCAGATTTTAGGGTAGAAGTTATTGATGAAACTCCTGAACCCCTTATTGAAGTTCTCTATACGCTTGATGGTGAATCATGGGTATCTCTCGGATTAGTTACCCAAGTCAAACACGGAGATCGTTTTGAATTACCTCCTGTACTATTCTCACCCGAAGTAGATTTTTCACAGGTACAGGTAGCAATCCAGACATTATCTAGTTTCAATGAAACATCGCAGCTCTATGTAGATGCGGTATGGTTTGAAATTCAAGAGCCAGAAGAAATACCTCTGCCAACCCTCCCACCAGAAGCATTATCAACAAGAACCTATAGCAAAGAAATCGTCATTCAAAACAGTACAGCCCACAGTTGTAAGGCTGAAGTATTTCATATTGATATATCAGGAAAGAGAAAAGCAAACACCCGTATTATTCTAAAAGAGAGTAATATGCAAACAGATTTCAAAGATGCATCAATTATAACTGATACTTTTGAAGAATTTACAACACTCGACCAAGAAAAAATACTCTCTTCGTACAAGGTAGAAATAGGGAGCCTTCCTTTAGGTATTGATATTGTTTTTGCTGACAATGATGGGTATGTGTATCTACCCAAAAGAAAAGAGACGCTCCTTGATCTTAATATAACTATCCAGAAAAATGCCCCAAAAGGTAATTTTACGGTACCTATTATTTACACCTATAGGGATGAGACCTATACCTCAGTCATCTGTCAGATTAATATTACGAACCAATTATGATATATAAATTTGGAAAATTTATATTTGTTCTTACCATCATCACCGGATGGCTCTTTTCTGGTTGGCCATATATCAAAGATTTTTTTCCAAGTCTAGAAAATGTTGACGCAGCAATCGGCGATATTGGTCACTGGCGAGATGCGGCAGGATCACAAATCCCTGGGACGACTTTTGCTGCTTTTAATTTTGATTCAGAAATTCAAAATGACGGGATTTATACTAAACCTACCAGCGCGACGCTTGAATTAGAGGAAGCGGGGGACTATCTTATTATTTCTACAATAAGATACAACAACACCACTAATTCTCAATTTAATCCGCAGTCGAGAATTGCTCTCACCTCAGGAACAGGTACGATCTTTACTTCATATTACACAGGATATAGTGCTAATGATACAACCGAAGATGATTCATGGGTTCGTTCTGTAGCGGTGATTATTGGTGCTTCTACAGATGCACAGTTACAGGTACAAACGCGTCTTGATGGCGGTACTCTAACAGGGGGAAGTATTAGTACTGCGTCAGATCTGCAAGCAGTACGCATCAATCCAACAAACCATGGAATCTATGCAATTGGTGGTACAGGTCAAAGTCTTGGAGGAACAACACCAAACACCGTTGACATCACTACTATTACTGCAGAGTCAGATACCGCTGCAATACAGGGTGATACTGTAACTGAAACAGTAACCGTAAAAGGAGATAATAAACGTTACCTTGTTGCATGGTCTGTTTCTGGTGATTCAGCAATTGATCGAACACAACGTATCGGGCATCTCGAATATGATGGGGTTGATGAGCTAACAACTCGTTCATATTGTTACCAAAGAAGTAGTGCTACTGACTATTGTGGAATTGGTTCAATGGATATTATCGAAACAGTAACCGCGGATATTGCCATTCAATCAGAGGCATTCCGTGGCCCAGGAGTTTTAGCTGATGAAGGAGGAGCTGATCAGGATTCAGGTTTTACTACTGATGGAAATGGACAGATGGTGGTTCTAGAGCTTCCTGAGAGCCTCGAAGTTTTTCGTGCACATGACGCAACTGGACTGCAGGATATAACTAATATCGTGTCTACTGATTTGAATGCTATGAGGAGCCTCGATTTTAATGACGCGGCGAGTTTTACCAAATCAAGCGACATTGCTATGGATGTAACGAATCCAGCTGATATTTTTTCTTGGGCTAATATATGGACAGCTCGTAATGATGTTGCAATTGGATCACGTTTAACAGCCAGATCTTCCCTCACAATTAATGGAGCAGAGCAATCTACAGGAAGACATGGAAACTATACAAGAGGAAATATAATAGGTGCTTCTACTTTTGCTGGAAGTTTTCACCCGGCAGGTATTTTTACCGTAGGAACTGCTGGTCACGATATTGGTCTTGAAATACGTCGTTTGACCGGGGGAGATTCTGGAGGTACGGATAGAACTCAGCCAAATACAGTTGGATTTTTCTCGCTTAATCTTGACACACTCTTGCCACCCGTATTT
>JBLHWN010000033.1:0-6807 GCA_047629175.1 Minisyncoccia bacterium | reverse complement strand
TGTATGGGGTGCCCCGTATCTTTTAGCTGAGAATGAAGATAGGGATCTAATGACCCCGTGTGTTAGTGACACTATTACCTCAGCTGGTGCAGATGGAATAGCTTTCACAGCTGATGATATTACTGTTGTCATTCCGTTTGAATCGTGTGGTTAATTAAAAATATTATGGCATTACAAAAAAGAGAAAAAAAATTAATAATTGGACTACTGGTTGTGGCCATTGTTTCCTCATATGTTCTTTTCAAGGAAAAAATTTTTCCTCCGGAACCTGATATAACAATTAATCCAGTACCCGTTGTTCCAGAAACAGCACCAGCAGTAAGTGGGGGAAGAAGTCGTGGAGGTGGCGGTGGAAGCACCAGCGGAGGTGGTAATTCTGCAGAAGCAGTCGTAAATTCTGAAGACTTCCAAGAACATAATAATATAAATGATTGTTGGGTTCTTATGGACGGTGAGGTGTATGATATAACCAACTTTGTTGCACTGTATTATGTGCATACAGATGCTGTTTCTCCTTTATGTGGAACCTTTGGTTTTGAAGCTGGGTTTCTGTCCGAAAATTCAGGACTTAAAGCAACCGTGCTTTCTGCGTCCTCAAAAAAAGGAATAATTAAATAGCACAAAGGTGCTGTTTTTTGTTTTGACCACTTAAAGAGTGCCATTTTTTCATTGCAAAAACAGGTTTTTATAGTAATATGAAGTGAAATAAGAGACCCTTTGGTCTTTTTATTTTGGTTCAGAATTATCTGAAAAATTATTAATTTTTAACTTATATTTATACACATGCAACGAGATTATCCTTTAAATAAGGTACGAAACTTCGGTATTGTAGCACACGTAGACGCAGGTAAAACAACAACTACCGAGCGTATTTTGTACTACACCGGACGATCACATAAAATTGGAGAGGTGCACGATGGTGCAGCTACTATGGACTGGATGGAGCAAGAGCAAGAGCGAGGAATTACTATTACTTCGGCTGCTACAACTTGTTTTTGGACACCGACTTACGATGAAAAAGGAGGAGAAACAGAACACCGATTTAACATTATTGACACACCGGGTCACGTAGACTTTACCGCTGAGGTAGAACGATCACTTAAGGTTCTTGATGGAGCCGTAGTTGTTTTTGATGGGCAGGCAGGAGTAGAACCACAATCAGAAACAGTTTGGCGACAAGCTGATAAATATATGGTTCCACGAATGTGTTTCATCAACAAGCTTGATAAAACGGGCGCTGACTTTGAAAAAGCATTTGCTTCAATTACTGACCGGTTAACGCCAAACGCTGTTATTGCTCAATTACCAATTGGATCTGAAATTGATCTTTCTGGAATTATTGATCTTTTGAAAATGAAAGCGTATAAATTCGAAGGGGACATGGGAAATGAAATCATAGAGTTTGAAATTCCTGCTAATCTTCTTGATAAGGCAGTTGAATTGCGGAATACCTTTGTTGAGAAAATCGTCGAAAATAACGAAGAGATGATGACAAAGTATTTCGAAGGGGAAGAAATTGAGGTAGATGACTTGCGGGCTGAGTTACGAAAGCAAACAATCGCAAACAATGTTGTTCCTGTGTATGGAGGTTCTGCCTTCAAAAATATTGGAGTTCAACTTATGCTTGATGCCGTCGTTGAAATTATGCCAGCACCAGTTGATATTCCAGCTGTACAAGGTACTGATCCAAAAACAGACGAGGTAATTGAGAGAGAACCATCTGATGATGCTTCTTTCTCTGCACTTGCTTTTAAGCTAGCGGTTGATCCATTCGTGGGGCAAATTACGTTCTTCCGAGTTTATTCAGGTACGCTTGAGGCAGGATCGTATATCTTGAATACACGAACTGGAAACAAAGAGCGTATTGGGCGAATTCTTCGAATGCATGCTAACGACCGCGAGGAGGTTAAGAAAGTGTACGCAGGGGAAATTGCTGCTGCGGTAGGTTTGAAAGATGTACGTACTTCAGATACGCTATGTAGTTTAGAAGATCCTATTGTCTTAGACGAGATTATCTTCCCAGAACCAGTAGTATCATTAAAAATTGAACCAAAAACAAAAGCTGACCAAGAAAAAATGGGACTAGCACTGTCTCGACTTTCAGCAGAAGATCCAACCTTTAGAGTATCAACTGATGCTGAAACCTTGGATACCGTAATCTCAGGTATGGGAGAGCTACACCTTGATATTATTGTTGATCGTATGAAGCGAGAATTCAGCGTTGAGGCAAATGTTGGGGCACCTCAGGTAGCATATAGAGAGACAATTAATGGAATGGCTTCAGCTGAAGAAAAATACATTAAACAGTCTGGTGGACGAGGACAATATGGGCACGTTAAAATTCATATCAAACCTATGGAACCATTAGAAGAAGGAGAAGAACTCAAGAAAAATGTGAAACGTGATGATGATGGTTTTGAATTCATAAATAGCATTAAAGGAGGAGTTATTCCTAACGAGTACATTCCTGCATGTGAAAAGGGGTTCAAAGAGGCAATGCAGCGAGGTATTGTTGCTGGATTTCAGATGAATAATGTATCGGTTGAATTATACGATGGTACCTACCATGATGTCGATTCATCTGAGATTGCGTTCAAGATTGCATCTTCAAAAGCATTCCAGGATGCTGCCAAAATGGCACAACCTGTTATTCTGGAGCCTATGATGAAGGTTGAGGTAGTAGTACCTGAAGAATTCATCGGAGATGTTACTGGAGATATTTCTTCAAAACGTGGTTTGGTTGAAGGTGTAGAAGAAAAGGGGATGGTTCAAGCTGTTACAGCAACGGTTCCATTGTCAGAAATGTTCGGATATATTTCAAACCTGCGATCTATGACATCAGGACGAGGAAACTTCACAATGGAATTTTCACGATATGATGTTGTTCCTCGGAATGTTGCAGATGATATCGTAAAGGCGCGTACCTAATCAACAAAAAAAGAGTTCTAGCAACTCTTTTTTGTTTGACTGAAATGGTAATATAAAAATATGAAACATTTACGCGACTATTATCATCGAACTCATGATAATAACAAAAATGGTATTCCAGACCGGTGGGAAGCATTAGACGAGAAAATGATCCGTTTTTTTTGGAAGAACGCCAATATGACGGCTCGGTGGGCACTATTTATTATCTTCTTCTGGTTTGGGATTTTGAAGGTGTTTGGCGTGAGCCCAGCTGGACCTCTTGTTACCGCTCTTGTTGATGTTATATTCGGTAATGGAGTTTCTGCAGAACAGTTCCTCATTTTCTTTGGAGCTTTTGAGGCCATAACAGGAATTTTGTTATTGTTTCCAAAATTTGAACGAATCACATTTACCATTCTTTGTTTACATTTTATTATGACCGCCGCACCGTTGGCGATACTCCCTGATATTGCATGGTATGGAATTATGCAACCAACGTTGATAGGTCAGTACATTCTGAAAAACCTAGCGCTACTGGCTATAGGACTCTTCCTCTATGGTCGTCTTAGACCTATGACCAAAACTCATTCCCTGTGGGGTGAAGACAAGGAGATTAATTGATATATACATAAAAAATCTAGAGTGTTTTTTACGTATTGAGACATGTAATGTAATTGAAGTACCGTTGCAAGCCTTTGTTGGTCATGTATAAGAAGCAGTATAGCCTCAAGAAGATAATCCGGTTTTAGAGATTCCAGTTGGTGAAAATTTAGCAGAAATCGAAGAGGTTATCGAAAAAGTCGTTGAGTCAGAAGAAGAACTACCTGTTTATAAAGCTATATCAGCAAAACATGTTGCAAAGGGTCTGGAGACTACTGAAGCTTTTGCGTATTCAATTACTCGATTACAAAACCTTTCAGGGCGTATTTCAAATAAAATGAATGCACTAGGAGATGAAGGAGTGTCTATTGGAACATTTGGTAATAAAATTAAAGATTCAAATAATCTTATTCGAAGTGCTTTTTAGCGAAATGAAAAAACAAAGAATAAACGAGAAAGTATATCGCTCAAAGACCTAGCACCAGAGGAGGAAACTGAAGAGTCTCCTGAAATAGGAATCCTTGATTCAGTTAATAGCTTACTCGAAACTAATCAGTAATATCATTATGAATACAAAGAAGAAAACTATTTTTATTATCATTATTATTCTTGTGCTTGTTTTTGCGTTTATTTTTTTACGAAAAGATAAGGATGCAAATATCCTTGATAACAATATGTCTCAAGACATTGATCATACTCAAAAGGAACGTAAGCCACTTGGCGATTCATTAGACCTTTCAGAAATTGAAATTTAAATTGAAAATGATATTGCTGTTGATTTAGAATTCCCAGCTGATAATTTCAATTTATAAAACTACGTATGAAAACCACCTCCGTGGTTTTTTTGTTTTGGATGCTCCGATGAAGTATAATAGATCTATGCAAGAAGCCTTCTCTAAAAAACTTCAAAAAACTCCCTATTTTAAAACACCGAATGAAGAGATTCAGTTTCTTCGAAGTGAATTAGAGCGCCATATTGACGGTAATAAGGAAGATCTACCTATTGAACAGAAACGAGAAGATATCGCGGAAAAAATAGTTGAAACTTACAAGAGAGCTCCGGTTGAAGAAGTGCTCCATGAATCTGCTCATATTTCAAAAGAAGACCATGAAGGTATTACCTTGAAATTAAGCCCAGAAGAGCATGATAACGTCATGGGTGAGCTCTACAGCATGATGATGGAAAAAGGTATTAAAAACACCATTGAGGTAATCATACGGATGAATAACCCTCACATTGAGGATGATTTTCATCGTTTCTTGGTTCAATATCTTGCCGAGCAATTTGAGGTCCCTGGTCTAAAACCAAAAACTGATTTGGCAAAATCTCTTGGACTTCGTATGTATGAAATTCTCCTGCCAAATAAAAAGAACGGAGAGGAGCGTGACTATAAAAAAACCGTCGCATTAATGGAACAATTCATGGCAGGTATGCAATCGATTGCAAATGACCCAAAGAACAAAGAGCGAAGTTTCTACACCTTGGAATTGTCTCTTGCTGAAGGAACAGATGACATGGCCATGTATGTCACCGTGCCAAAAGAACGTGGGAATTTATTTGAAAAACAACTTTTGGGATTATTTGAAGATGTACGAATAACTGAAGTTTTTGATGATTACAATATTTTCTCATATTCAGGGGTAACATCTGCCGCATACGGTATTGCATCTCAACATGAAGTTCTCCAAACAAAAACCTATGATGATTTTGACCATGATCCAATGAACGTAATTGTGAATGCTTTTTCGAAGTTGGCTAGTAGTGGCGAAGGCGCTGCTATTCAATTTATGATTATGCCAAACAGTGATTACCATATAAAAGAATATGGAGATGTTCTAGATAATTTAAAAAAAGGACAATCATTAAAAGAAGCTACAAATAATTCTGCACTACGTGAACTCGGAAAAGGTTTTCAAGAAGTGTTTAGTACTAAGACAAAAGAAGATAAGGATAAAGAAAAAGCAGAAAAGAAAAGTGAGGTTGATGATGAAGCTATTGCTTCAATTACAGAAAAACTAAATAGCAGCATTGTTCAAACAAATATTAGAATTATTGCTTCGGCACACACTAAACAACGATCAGATGAAATCCTGCATAACCTTGAGTCTGCATTTCAACAGTTTAGTAATACCAAAGGAAATGGTGTTCATTTTAGACGTCCAAACGGGGGAGCACTTGAAGACACTGTATATGAATATATTTTTAGACTTTTTAACACCCCACATACCTTTCGTTTAAACCTTAAAGAGCTTTCAACAATGTATCATTTTCCTCTGGAGATTTCAGGGTCATCTCAGCTAAAACAAGAAAACGCTAAGACAGCACCAGCACCGCCAGGGGTTCCAAAAAGTGGAATTATTCTCGGTAAGAATATTTACCGTCACAAGGAAACCTTGGTTCGTATGACACCTGAAGACCGCCTTCGACACTTTTACGTAATAGGGCAAACCGGTACGGGTAAGACTCATATTCTAAAGAAGATGATCATCCAGGATATCCAAAATGGTGATGGTGTTTGTTTTATTGATCCACATGGTTCTGATATTCAGGATATCCTTGATCATATTCCACCTGAGCGAATTGATGATGTTGTGTATTTTGACCCAGCTCACACAGAACGCCCAATGGCTTTGAACATGCTGGAATACGACGAACGTTTTCCAGAACAGAAATCATTTGTAGTGAATGAAATGATGAGTATTTTCAACAAGCTCTTTGACATGAAGGTTGGAGGAGGAGCGATGTTTGAGCAGTACTTTAGAAACGCTGCAGGCTTGGTTATGGAGCATCCCGAATCAGGAAGTACGTTACTTGAAATTGGACGTGTTCTGGGAGATAAAGCATTCCGTGATATGAAGATGCGCTATTGTACCAACCCAATTATTAAACAATTTTGGGTGAATGCAGAGAAGACAACAGGGGAACAAGGTCTCGAGAACTTTATTCCATACATTACTTCCAAGTTTGATGTATTTATTTCGAATGAAATCATGAGACCAGTTATTGCCCAGCAAAAGTCATCATTTAATTTCCGAGAAATTATGGATGATAAAAAGATTCTCCTCGTGAATCTTTCAAAAGGACGATTGGGTGAAATTAACGCGAATTTGATTGGTCTTGTTTTGGTTGGGAAAATTCTTATGGCAGCCTTGTCACGTGTTGATTCTCTTGGAAAAAATCTTCCTAATTTCTATTTGTACATTGATGAATTCCAGAACGTTACAACTGATTCAATTTCACAGATTCTTTCAGAAGCTCGTAAATATGGCCTCGGCCTTACCATTGCACATCAATTTATC
>JBLHWN010000032.1:0-7211 GCA_047629175.1 Minisyncoccia bacterium | reverse complement strand
AATGCCTCGCATGAATACATAAATATCTTTCCAAAAATCTCTATATTCTTCTTCGTTTGGAACAATGTAAGTTTGTTCAAAAAGCGGACGATTAGGTCGCGGCATTGTTTTGTATTTAAGTGAGGGGAGATGAATCATGTTTTCATTATAGTTTAACTTTTATTTTTTTAAATTATTTCCTATTTATAAGAATTATTAGTTCAAAAAGAACGAACCCATAATCTTCAGCAATTGAAGTATTTTAATGCGCGGAGCACATATAAAATACGAATACCTTTAGGTGCACTATTGTGGCTTTGCTAAAGAAAAGCTCTCTAGTTTATTTCGCAGAAAAAAAATATCAATCTTTTATCTGCATTAGTAAATTATAGTCGTGCTTAGTATCATTCGTGAGTTTACTTAATAATCACCTCTGGTTCAAGATTAATATTAAAGGTTTGCTGTACGTGACTCATAATTTTCTGAGCGAAATTCCAGACTTCAGACCCTGTAGCATTTCCATGGTTTACCAATACCAAAGCGTGTTTATGGTACGTTCCAACATTACCTTCTTGGACCCCTTTATAACCAAGCTTTTCAATCAACCATCCAGCCGGAACTTTTACATTTTCATCTGGAAGATCAAAGCTACGCATGTCTGGATATTGGACTCTTAGTTGCTCTGCATGTTCTCGCGTAATTACTGGGTTCTTAAAGAAGCTTCCGCCCATGCCAATTTCTCCTACATCTGGAAGTTTTGATTGCCTTATGGCAATGACTGCATGAGCGACATCAAGAACCTCTGGATACTCAATACCTTCTTCTGCTAGTTCTGTAACAATAGATCCATAGGATAATTGCGGTTGTCTAATCTTTGATAATCTAAAAGTAACCGCTGTTACGAAGTAGTTACTTTCTTTTTTAAAGATACTTCCTCTATATTCAAATTTACAATCCTGATTGCTCAAGGTAAAACCACGACCAGTCCCCAAATCAATAACATCAACAGAAACAATAGTGTCTTTCGCTTCTACCCCATAGGCGCCAATATTTTGAACCGGAGAAGCTCCAACGGTTCCAGGGATCAAAGCGAGATTTTCAATACCCCAGAGGTTTTTGTTTACTGCCCACATTACTAAATCATGCCAGTTTTCAGCAGCACAAGCCTTAACGGTAACTGAACTCTGGTCTTCTTCAAGAATTTCAAATCCTTTTATATTATTGAATACAATAATACCCTCATAATCTTTCGTAAAGAGGATATTGCTTCCAAGACCAAGAATATAATGTGGCTGTTCTTGCCATAAATCGTGAGTAATCAAATCACGTAATTCCGAAGCATTATTGACCACAGCAAAGTGCTTTGCATGCACATCAACAGCAAAGGTCGTATATTCTTGGAGTGATTTATTATCTTCAATCTTCATAACCCTATTGTAGCTTCCCATGCTAGAAAGCTCAAACACAGGAAACAAAAAACACCGTAATGGTGCTATTGTGTGTCTTCAACGATCCCTTCTTCTTGACTCAGAACTACAGGTTCAAGGTTTTCACTAATGAAAGTATTTACGTCAATAACTTCTCCATTATAGACAAATCCTGGTGTCCCTGGAATCCCTAATGCGGCGGCTTCATCAGCATCAGCGTTTACTCGGTTTTTTACTTCGTCTGATTCTAAGTCAAATCGGAACCGATCAACATTCATACCAAGATCCTCAGCATACCCACGGAAGAATCTTTCCGGATTAAATGATTGTGACCATTCTGTTTGTTTTTCAAACATAAGATCATGCATTTCCCAGAATTTCCCTTGCATTGCTGCAGCTTCTGCTGCTTGAGCTGCCATTTGTGCATTTGGGTGAATTTGTCGTAGTGGGAAGTGCCGGTACTCAAGTACAAACTGTTCACCAAAATTTTCAACAAGTTCAGCTACGGCTGGTGCTACTGCTCTACATGCAGGGCATTGAAAATCAGAATATTCCACTAATCGAACGTCTGATTCACTATTCCCTTTCACGTGGGCTGCATCGGCAACAACCTCAACATCTGCAAATAATGATGGATCCACCTTATCGCCAGTTTTTGAAATAATAAATGAAATAACGAGTAATGCTAATAAGAGGACAATTCCCCATGTCCATGCGCGTTTATTTCTACGCTTGTTTGATGTATTTCCCATATCGAAAGTATAGATCAATAAAGGGGAAAAACAAGTTTTTCCCCTTTACAAATAAAACCCTTACCTATAACGATAAGAGTTTTTTCATTTCGCAGATAATCACTACATAAGCGAGCTGTTTCTCACGATTTAAAGAAATGACTGCTTCCTAACCAATCTTCCTCGGGTTACAAAATATTATTTTCTTTAATTACATAGTCAGGAAGACCTACTCTCCTCCACGAAAATTTATTCCATAGTCTCCTCGTAATGTATATTATTAAGATTTATAATCTCTAAAAAAACAAAAAACAAAAGTCAATTACTTTTGTTTTTTAAATGACATCAAACCAACGTTTCTTTCCAATCTGAATACTATCAGTGGATTTTAAAACTGTGTCTTCATCAACTTTTTCTCCATTCACTTTCACGGCTCCCTCCCTTAGTGAACGTTTGACTTGAGATTTACTCTCTCCCGCTCCTGCCGACAGTGTTTCTACAATATTTTCCAGTAGTTCAATTTCTGGAATATTTTCTGGTTTGTTGTCTTTTTGAACATCATTAATCCAAGCCTCCTTCCCCGCTACAGCAGCTGCTTCTCCGTGGAATTTTGAAACTACGCTATGAGCCAGATCAAATTTAATATTACGCGGATTTTCATCTGAATCCAAACGACGTTGAATACCTTCTAACTCAACATTCGTCAGTAGCTCAAAAGCATTCATAATCATCCCATCAGTCCATGACATAATTTTCTTGAATTTTTCATCAGCAGAATCCAAGAATGACAACATATTTCCTGTTGTCTTTCCCATCTTGTCTCCGTTACTATCAACAAGAAGCTTCATCGGAATAACAAATTTCTCTTTTGGTGGTTCCTGATTTTTTAAGAGATCTCGCCCGACAAGCATATTAAAGGTTTGGTCGTTTCCTCCAACCTCTCCATCAACATTCATAGCAACTGAATCGTATCCCTGCATAAGTGGATACATAAACTCATGAATATATACTGGTGTTCCCGCATCCACTCGTTTTCGGAACATATCACGGTCAAGCATACGTTGTACTGTCATTTGTGACGCCAACGTTAGGACATCAGCGAAGTTCATTTTATCTAACCATTCACCGTTATATTTCAACTCTGCAGGATTATCACCTGCAAAATTTAGTATTGACGATGCTTGCTCTTGGTATAATTTTGCATTCTCAAGAACTTCAGTATGAGTAAGAACCGTTCGCGCTTGAGATTTATCAGGATCTCCAATACGCGCAGTGAAATCACCAATCAATAGAATGATTTTGTGACCAAGTTCTTGCAACTGACCAAGTTTAATCAACGGGATCATGTTTCCCATGTGCAAGGTTGGACCTGTTGGGTCGATACCTAGATATACCGTTAGTTGTTCCCCAGAATTTAATCGGGCTCGCAAGAAATCTTCCTTTGGGAAAATACGCTCAACACCACGCGTTATAACGGTTTCAATTTTTTGCGCATCGGTAGAGATATTCATAGTCTAAGTATAACGGGAGAGCAATATAATTCAAGAAAATAAAATCGCTAGTGGCAAGTTTTATTTATAATCTTGTGGTATCCCGGCGTGAAAAGAGATTGAGGGTCCAATCAAACATAATATTTAATCTTTTCTTCCATGACGCGAAATTAAACAGATAAATAGTTCTCCATATAAACCAGGCAACTACTCCCTTTAGTTTAAATCCATTAATCTCAGCAATAGCATCAAAAGCCCCAAGAGATGCCAGAAGTCCTTTTTCTTTATACACGAACTTTTTAAGAGGCTTTTTGTTCAAGTAATTGAACACATTTTTACCAGTTACAAGACCTTGTTGTTTCGCAATCTGAGCTGTCATTGGTAATCCACGTCCGTCTTTAGTTGGGAAATGTGCCATATCCCCAATAACAAATACATTCTCTGCATTCTCTGCCTGTAGAGAATCATTTGTTAAAATTCGTCCGCGTTCAACATTAAATGAACCACATGAACATGTCAGGCTGTTAGCTGTTACTCCAGCTGTCCAAATTACGGTATGGGCTAAAATTTCTTCTCCATCAGAAGTGATTACTCCTCTATCAGTAACCTCAGCGACACGAACATTGTTTTGAATACTAACGTTTGCTTGTTCAAGAGATTTTGCCGCATAGGTACGAAGTGTCTTATCAAACATTGTTAATATTTCATCTCCGCTATTAACCAAGGTTAGACTAATTTCATTAATATTAATATTTCCGAATTGTTTAACAAAAGTATCAAAAAGTAAGTCGGATGTTTCACCTGCAAGCTCGACCCCTGTTGGGCCCGCTCCAACTACCATAAATGAAAGAAGTGCTTCTCGTTCCTGCTTACTTTCTAACTGTGATGCTGCTTCAAAGGTGTCAACAAAATGGGCGCGCATCTGAACCGCATCATCAAGGTCTTTTAATACATAGGCATATTCTTCAGCTCCTGGGGTTCCAAAAAAGTGAGTTTTTGAACCTAATGCTGAGATCAATACGTCATATTTTAGTTCTTTGTTTGGAAGTACTACAACATTTTTATCAGTATCAACCGATATAACCGTAGACTGGATGAAATTTACCTTGCGATCGATGATGTCTCGAATTGGTTCAACGATACTATGCTGATCTAAACTTGCACCAGCTACTTCTGGCAGGAGTGGGGTAAACAGAAAATGGTTACGCCTATCAATAATAGTAACGTAACATTTATCCTTTATTTCTTTTGGTAATCCTTTATAGGTATAGATTCCTCCAAAACCTGCGCCTAGAATAAGAATGTGTTTATCCTTCATGTAACAAAGTATATCCCAAGCAAATGCCAACGCAACAAAAAAGCTCTGTACCCACACCTTTTTGAAGGCTGTCAAAAAAACAAAAAAATACCCACCTTTTTTCATTTCGCTTGTGGAGGTACAATGAATACATGAAATCGCGCGTTAAAGAACTCCATAACCGTTACAACCACATCATTATGCCAGCTGCATTAATTGGTGGTTTTATTATTGATATTTTTACGCTTAATCAAATTGATCAAACTTTTGACAATGCAATTTTGATTACTCATTTGTTAATTTCTGGAACCGCTATAAGTTTACTCTTCTCTCTTGGAACTCCTTTTGGAGAGAAATTTCTTAATGAAAAAAGAATCAAATGGATTGAAACATTAATGGTATTTTCCTTTGGTGCGCTCTTCAGTGGTTTTGTTATCTTCTACACCAGAAGCGGTTCTCTTCTTACCAGTTGGCCATTTATTGTCACGATGGTTGCTTTAATGTTAGGAACAGAATTTAAGAAAAAGTACTTTGTTCGTTTACGACTACAAATTGTAATCTATGCAATGGCATTATTATCATGGTGTATCTTCTTTGTACCTGTGGTTATTAAAAAGATGGGACCATGGATTTTTATCCTCAGTACTTTAGTGGCATTAATACTAATCGCTGGATTTCTTTCCCTTTTGAAGAAAATAAACCCAAAACGATTAGTTCTTAATTTCAAAAAATTAGCTATTCGTATTATTGGTTTGTTGGTGCTATTTAATATTCTCTATTTCACTAACATCATGCCTCCAATCCCTCTCTCGTTGAAGCACAAGGCAGTCTACTATGACGTTGAACGTTTGAATCCTGGTTATAGGGCTCAATACGAAAAAACACCTGTGTACATTTTCTGGCAAAAGCGAAGTCGTTATATGTATTGGAGGAAGGGTGAAGATATCTATGTATTCACGCAGGTCTTTGCGCCAACACGCCTAGAAACAACTATCAACCATGTCTGGGAATACTATGATGAGAGCAATCGTCGATGGGAAACCAGAAGCACTATTCCAATCCCAATTGCAGGAGGCCGTAGTGATGGCTATAGAGGTTTCTCAAAAAAAGAGTCATTAGAATATGGTCGCTGGCGAGTAAAAACGCAAACACCTAACGGACAGACACTCGGGCTTATTAAATTTGAAATTAAAGAGTATGGTTCAAATATTGGTGAATTAGTGTTTGAGGAATTATAAAAACCAAACAAATGTTTGGTTTTTATTTTGACTCAATTAAATCTGGGTCAATATACAAGCAAAGATTTCGTGGGGTTGGATCTTGTAATAAGGCATCAGCAATTTGAGTTTCAATATCATCTTGAATGACTCGAGCAAGTGGTCGTACGCCAAATTTTAGATTGTGACCCTTCCTCGCAAGAACTTTTATTAGTTTATCAGTAACGATTACTGTCAGACTATGCTGTTTCAAGATATGTTTATTTAACTTATTTAACATGATGGTTGCTACCTCCTCAATCTCACCGCGATTCAATGCTTGATAAAGTACGGTTGAATCAAAACGGTTAATAAATTCAGGTCGCAGCAATCCCTTGCTAACAATATGTTCAATCAAGAGCTCTTCTGATTCAGAACCATTTTCCATCATAAAGGTTGCTCCTGCGTTTGAAGTACAAATTACAATAGCATTACGGAACGAAATTAATCGTCCTGTTGTTGTATGGAATTGTCCTTCATCAAGAATTTGCAGGAAGATATTCAAAATATCTGGATGGGCTTTTTCAATTTCATCAAAAAATACGAGCCCAAATGGAGATTCCTCAACCTGAGCTCCAAGTCTCTCTATAAAACGACTCATAGTATCAAGCTCACGGAACTCTGACATATCAAAACGAATCATCATATGTTCCCCACCAAAATAATACTGAGCGAGCATTTTGGCTGTGTGTGTCTTACCAACTCCTGTAGGACCCAGGAACAAGAATGAACCAATCGGTTTTGGTGAATCAGCAACACCGGCTCGCCCACGTTTCAGTGCTGAAGAGATCGCCTTGATTGCCTTTGCTTGCCCTATTACATGTTGCCGAAGGACTTCTTCAAGATGAATAAGTTTATCTTTTTCATCAGTATTCAATGCTCCTAGTGGTACATTTGTTTTTTGGGAAATTAATTTCTCAACATGCTCAGTGGTAATAATATCATCAGGAATCACCGCTAGTTCTTCGAGCAGATCAATAGATTTCTCAGGCTGAGCTGCGTTCATCATAAGCTTATTCGTTAGAATAATG
>JBLHWN010000031.1:0-7474 GCA_047629175.1 Minisyncoccia bacterium | reverse complement strand
AGCATGCCAGTGGGTTTCGAAAGCGACTCTGTGGGGAAGCTTGATCGAACAAAGAGAGATCAGTACAGAGTCGTCAGCGTCGATGGAGTTAAGTGAGATAAGGATCCCAGTAACTATGTCGAATTTATCCAGAGCTAGATTATAATGAGTTTCAAAGAAACAAAAATAGAATCCACGAGAGTGACTAAATCCCTCTCACGGTATTTTTTTGCTATAATAACATCTATGGATATAGCCTTACAAAAAGTTGAAATACTAGAAAAACTTTTCTTAGCATATCTTGGCTTAATAATAGTATTTAACGTCGTTACTATTTTCACGGTAAATTTCTTTGCGCTTCAATTAGGAGTATCACTTATTGTTATCGCTTTTATATTATGGATGATATTTAACACTCATACACGTATGAAATTAGTATGGTGGTCTATGATGCTGTTCTCAATTTTGGGAATTTTGCGACCAGTTTTAGAATATATTTTTTCACGCCAGGTGCCTTATTTCGCTGCAAATTTTTTCCCACCATTTACTCCATTTTTCTCTATTATTGGTTTTATCATAATGCTTATTGCTTTTGGTATTTTGACTGACCTAGAAATAAAGAAGAAATTTAACACCTCAGAAAGAGAGCAATAGTATTATGAATTATTACAAAGTCCAATCTACCTATTTTTTAATATTCATCGTTATCTCCTTTATGGCTTTTGCAGCCGTCCCTGCTATGAAAAGTACTTTTTCAGGAGCATCTGATAGTTTCGTAAAAGCACGTATGAACCATATTCAAGGTGAAATGTTTTTCGTTAACCAGGGTAGAGGTTCATTCAGTGCTACTTGCTATGATGGAGTTATTGCATCTATCATTGAAGACCTTATTCAAGAATATGGAAAAAAGGTTGTATGTCGGACTAACAAACCATATGATTCAAAGATGTTTATTTATGTTGAATTACGATCAGGAGAGTTTTACTGCGTTGATTCAGAAGGAGTAACTTGCGCTCATATCTCTGAGCCAGGCACTCAGTTTCAATGTAAAGATTTTTAGTTGATTTTTTATAGACATTCAGGTAATGTAGTGAACATTATGGACTGTTTGTCTTTAAGAAAATACTATTATGTCACAAGATAACATTATTACCCTATACTCAAAAGATGCAAATGAGCACGTAGTTACAAGCCGTAACAAAAAGAAATTTGCAAATGCTAATAAACTTTCATTAGTTAAATTTAGTAAAAAACTTCGAAAACGAGTTACTTTTATTGAAACTAAGAAAGCGCACAAGAAAAAGTAGTTCTTGAAGAAAAAATCCTGTATAGGATTTTTTCTTTGGATAATTGAGGATTTTTCATTTTCCTGTATATTGATTAACAATTGGGCGATTAGTTAAATGGTATAATAGAGGTCTCCAAAACCTTAGTTGGGAGTTCGATTCTCTCATCGCCCGCAAAATAAAACTCCGTTAGGAGTTTTATTTATGCCGATAGAATAGCCTGTGACGGTTCGAGAGGAATCGAAAAGCGCAGCTATGTTTGGTTCAAAAGCGATAGCGAAGACGAGAACAAACGAGCTGGGGTCGACCTATAAAATACGTAGGATTTATATCTGGTCGATTCTTGTTTTAAAACCATTCCTGGCCGATTCTTCTCCTGTGGGTAACAAAATAAACGCTTGTGATACACTAACATGGTAGTTATAAGAAGCGCCGCGCATTAAATATCAGCGGTAAATAATACAAAATATTATGAAAAAAATTAAAAATTATGATGTGCTTATCGTAGGGGGGGGAGCAAGTGGAACTGCTTTGTTCTACTCTTTGGCAAAATATTCAAGTATTGCAACATTAGCATTGGTTGAAAAATATGGAGAGCTCGGAGCGGTCAATTCAAATGGACGAAATAATAGTCAGTCACTACATGTTGGTGATATTGAAATGCACTATTCCAGAGAAAAAGCAGCCAGTGTTAAACCCGCTGCAATGATGGTTCCTGAATATCTAAAAACACTTTCTCAAGAACGATCAGATAAGGTCCTTCGTGTGGTTCAAAAAATGGCACTAGCCGTAGGTAGAGAAGAGGTAGCTGACATGAAGGCACGCTTTGAAGAGTTCGATGGATTATTCCCAGAGCAACGAATGATTGGTCCAGATGAAATCGCAGAAGTAGAACCATTCATTATGAAAGACCGTGATCCAAACGAACCAGTTCTCGGTCTCTTCGATCCAAATGGGCATGCTGTTGATTACCAGGCATTATCTGAGACATTCGTAGAAGAAGCAAAGAAAAGTAATAAGAATGCTGACGTGTATTTGAACCACAAGGTAACAAATATTAAAAAAGTCGATGATCACTACCAAGTTGAGGTAAATGATACTCACTCATTTAATGCAAAGGTTGTTGTAGTATCTGCTGACTCATACAGCCTCTTGTTTGCTAAACAACTTGGGTACGGAGAAGAATACTCATTAGTCCCAGTAGGAGCTAATTTCTACTACACTCACGAAGTATTAAAAGGGAAAGTGTATCCAATGCAAGACCGGAAGCTTCCGTTTGCTGGGGTCCACGGTGACCCTGACGTACTCGTGCCAAACACAACACGTTGGGGACCAACGGCTAAATTCTTCCCGGTTCTTGAGGATGGAAAATGGTCAACAATGGGGGACTATTTCCGTTCGGCAAGTCTTGGGCGATGGAAGGCTGCAATGGCACTAAAGAAAGTAATGTTTGATAAAACACGATTCCTTTATTTCTTAAAGAGCGCTATGTACGATCTACCCTATATTGGAAAACGAATGTTCGTAAAAAATGTTTCAAAAATAGTTCCGTCTATTACGGCGTCAGACTTACGACTTGGAAAGGGAATTGGTGGTATGCGTTTGCAGCGAGTGGACGTGAACAAACAGTCTCTTGAGCTTGGTGAGGGGAAAATTATTGGGGATCATATTATCTTCAATATGACACCGTCACCTGGAGCATCAGTATGTTTGTTTAACGCAATGGGGGATGGAGAGGTCGTGGCAGGGATGCTCGAGAATGCACGATTTTCCAGTGAACAGATGAAGCATGACTTTATTGATAATCAAAAAGATTAAATAAAAAACCTCTATAAGGTTTTTTATTTTTTGAGAAATTTCTTTACTAAGACCATAATTTCTTCTTGATCAGTGCTTGGATTAAACCAACAAATTTTTTTGTTTCGTTTGAACCAGGTACGTTGGCGTTTGGCGAATTGCCGGGTTGCGATGCTGAGCTGCTCTATCATGTCATCGTAACTAATCTGATCTTGGAGGTGACGTGCCATGAATCGATACTCAAGACCAAGTTCTTCAAGTCTCTGAAAACTCAAGCCCGCTTCATGGAGGTTTTTAGCTTCGTCCAACATCCCTTCATTCTCCAGGCGATCAATAATCCGTTTTTCAATACGTTTGTTTAACAATTCTTTATCTAAATCTAATCCAATGAAAAGTGCTTTGTACGGTGAGTTCTGTTTTTGTTTGGGTACTACTCCAAGAGCATCGATAATCTCAAGAGCGCGAACAAGACGTACCTTATTATACTGGTCTATTGATTTAGCTCGGATTGGATCTTTTTTCAAAAGTCGCGCAAAAAGTTCTTCGGCATTCAGCTTTTCCAATTTATTCCGTAATTCCTGATTCGGTGAAACTTCTGGAAAACTCTGATTAAAAACTAGGGCGTCAATATATTGCCCCGTACCCCCACAAATGATTGGAAGACCTTTTCTATTAACTATTCCCACAATCTTTTTCTTGGCTGCATATACAAATTCAGCAACGGCGTAGCGTTCTTTTGGGTCAGTAATATCAATCATGTGATGAGGAACGCATTGCATTTCTTCCTGCATAACCTTAGCAGAACCAACATCAAGCCCGCGATAAACCTGACGTGAGTCTGCTGAAATAACTTCACCGTTATATTGTTTAGCGATAGCTATTGAAAGGGAAGTTTTACCAGTAGCTGTTGGTCCACAAATTACGATGACTTTTGGTTTTGTTTTGAAAAGTGAAAACAGGTTCATGTGAGTAATAGTACATGAAGAAGAGGAAAAGTAAGTATATTGACTTATTATATATTATAAGTATAATATGCAACGTAACTTTAAAACTTTATTATTATGAAATTATATCTAAGAAAAAATTTTATTTTCAACTTTTCAACCTTTCAACTTTTTAATTTTTTAATTTTTAGCGACTTTTGTTACGATTATTTTCAAAAATTAAAGAAGAAAAATTTTAAACCAACCAAGGCTATGAACAAAGAGTGGAATACTTCTTATAAGTATTACAGGAAGTATTTCTCAAAAAAACAAATGGATAAAATTAATTTTGATGCACAGTATCGTGCAGACAGTCAAAATTAATTTAAAACCCGTCACAATAATAGTGGTGGGTTTTTTATTTTCACACCTTCTGCTATAAGGTCAAAGTTATCCACAAAAACGGAAGTTGAGTGTTTGCACCATGGAGTGGGATAGAGTAGAATATAAGTGGGATGAAGTGGTATACAACGGTGATACATTCACACAATGTATTCATGTAGCAATTAATCCATAGTTTCACTGTTGTATACCACTTCATCAATACGGTGACGAAGATTCGCGAGATCTAATTATTTAAAAATTCGAGACAGGGGTCTGTGCGTGTTCCATAACATGTTCGGTGTTCTGTCTGAGGCACATGCCTCAACCTAAATCTATTATGCTAATTGGAGAACACAAACACACACTTGACACTAAAAAACGATTGTCACTTCCATCAAAGTTTCGAAAGGAGCTTGGAAAGACAGTCGTTATTACCAAAGGGCTCGATGCCTGTATATTTGTGTACTCGGTTAAAGAATGGAAAAAGTTCTCTGAAAAACTTGGAGAACTTTCAATGGGGCAAGGCGATACTCGAGCGTTCTCACGGTACTTCCTCGGAGGTGCAGTAGAAGTTGACATCGATTCTGCTGGACGAATTCTTATTCCAGATTTTCTCAAGGATCTAGCACATTTAAAATCAAAAGTAGTTGTTGCAGGTATTGGTTCTCGAGTAGAACTATGGGACGAAAAGAAATGGAATACCTATCAACAGGCACTTGAAAAGAAAGCAGATATTGTTGCAGAGAAGTTAGGAGATATTGGAATGATCTAATTATATGTCAGATCACATTCCTGTACTTATGAATGAAGTGATTGAAGGACTTGATCTTAGTCCAGGTGACATCGTTATTGATGGAACTATTAATGGGGGAGGACATGCCCACGCAATTGCATCACGGCTAGATGACACCGGTGTTCTTGTTGGTATTGATCAAGACAAACATGGTCTTGCGGTATCAAAAGAACGACTAAAAGACGTCAGTCCCACTGTTCACCTGGTTCATGAAAATTCACGTAATATCGAAAGTATTTTAGATAATCTTGAAATACCTGGGTTTGATAAACTACTTCTTGATCTTGGTTGGAGTTCTAATCAATTTGAAGATCCTGAACGTGGATTTTCTTTTAGACTAGATGGACCTTTATTAATGACATTATCAGACGATCCTAAAAAGGCTTCATTCACAGCTCAAGAAATTGTTAATGACTGGAGCGAAGAATCATTGATAGATATCTTGATTGGTTATGGAGAAGAACGATTTGCTCGAAGAATCGCAGCGGCGATTGTAGAACGGAGGTTAGAATCACCTATAACTCGAACTGTCGAGCTAGCAGAGCTTATTAAATCGACGGTTCCTGGGAAATTCAGAAATGGAGCACTGCATCCAGCGACGCTATCTTTTCAGGCAATTAGAATTGCTGCAAATGATGAAATGGGAGCATTACGTGAAATCTTGGAAAAAAGTTTTGAAAAACTAATTCCAGGCGGACGCATGGTTGTGATTTCATTTCACAGTATTGAAGACCGTATTGTGAAACACTATTTTAGAACCAAACAGCAAGAAGGGCTTGCAACGGTTCTCACCAAAAAACCTATTACCGCAAGTGATGAAGAACTTACTATTAATAAACGCTCCCGTAGTGCGAAACTACGTACCTTAGAAAAATTATGAAAACATTAGCACGACAACTGAATAAGGATCAGGGGCGTAAAAAGATTTTTACCACTTTTCTCCTTGGAATTGTTGTGTCTTTCTTGCTGTACGGATTCGGTATCACCAGCACAACATTAAGTGTTGCTGATGCTGAAACTCATAATCATGAAATTAATGAACTTCAAACTGAGATTGCAGAACTTGAAATTTCTTATTTTGAAATCATTAATACTTTATCTGAAGACGAAGCTTTATTGTATGGATTCAACCAAGTAGAAAATGTAAAGTATGCTCATATTGATCAGACTAAATCAGTTGCGTATAATCGCTAATAATTAATATTATGAAGCGAGAGAATAAACAATTTGTACTTAGAATGCGCGTTGTATTTGGAAGTATTGTACTCGTTGGGTTCGCATTAATTGCGAATCTTTTTTACATTCAAATTTCTAACGGAGCACAACTGCGAGATCAGGCTGACGGGCAGTATATTGTTTCATCATACAACTCATTTGAACGTGGGTCTATTTTCTTTGAAGAACGTGATGAATCAAGAATTACTGCAGCGGGACAAAAGTCTGGATACAAATTATCAATTAATCCAAGAGAGTTTGCTGGCGATAGGGAACTTATTTATGAAAACATCAACAGTGTTACATCTCTGGAACGTGAGGAGTTTTATGGAGCACTAGAAAAAGAAGGGAGAACCTATATTGAAATTCTCAACAATATTTCAAAAGAAGACGGGTTGGCCATTAAAGGCTTGGTAGGAAAACATGCACAATTACATTCAGAAAAATGGCGAGTATATCCGCTGAAAAACTCGGCAGCTCATACATTGGGCCTTTTGGGTTATCGAGAGGATGATTACGCAGGACGCTACGGCTTAGAGCGACAATATGAAGATACACTGAAAAGGGAAGATGTAAATGTGTATACAAATTTCTTTGCACGAACATTTCATAATGTTCAAAACATTATTGATCCCGAAAAAATCCCAGAAGGTGACATCATCACAACCATTGATCCACAAATTCAATTGTTCTTTGAGAAACAATTGGAGTCAGTTCAAGATACATGGAGATCTGAATCAGTAGGGGGAATTATTATGCACCCGCGTACTGGTGAAATTTATGCAATGGGTGCATTTCCAAATTTTAACAATAATGACTTTTCTAATGAGTCAGTGAGTGTCTTTAAGAATCCACTTGTTGAAAACGTGTATGAAATGGGTTCAATCATGAAACCCCTTATCGTAGCCACCGCTATAGATAGTGAATCAATTGATACAAGCACTTTTGAGTATTACGATACTGGATCAGTTGAAGTAGGGATTTCAACCATTAAGAACTTCGATGGAAAGGGTCGTGGTTGGATAAATACTCAGGAAATTCTCACTCAATCATTAAATACTGGGATGGTTGAAATTGCGTCCAAAATTCCCAAGCAA
>JBLHWN010000030.1:0-7521 GCA_047629175.1 Minisyncoccia bacterium | reverse complement strand
AGCAGGGACTCCTGGATATATTCCAGCTCGAGCTAGCACCAAAGACTCTTCAGACAGCTTCGAGTCTTGGTTCAACAACCCTGTTTAATGGTAGTAAAAATATTATTTTCAGGCTCGTAGGATATTCAATCTTTGATGATATCATTGTCTACGGTGAGGCTGCTGTGGACAAGCTCTTTGTCGGATATCCGACATCTCAATACTTTACCTCGGGTGATCCAGTCCTACAGGTGGATGGAACGATTAAAATAGAAGCACTGGCGGACCCGAGCGCAGCGGATTATGAACAGCTCTGTACAGATGACTTTGGGCGACTCCTTCGTTGCACCGGAGGAGAAACCTCAGGAGGGGGAACCAATGGTTCATGTGGCTCGTCTAATGGAGGAACCTTTAGTTCAGCACCATCAACAAACCTCTGTTCAACTGGGACTGCTTCGGCAGTTTCAGATAACACTGGTGGCGGATCTTTTGGGACCAATGATTACACCTGGACCTGTGCCGGTACGGGAGGAGGTTCAACAGTGAACTGTAGCGCAAATTACGCACCATCCACAACAGAGGGCTAATAGGATAAGTTTAAATAGGTAAAATTCACAAATACAATTATTCGCCTGTATAAATATTGACTATAGAATGAGTGTATAAAAAACCACAATAAGTGGTTTTTTGTTTGACATTATTTTAAATATTGTGGTATGATAAACACGAACGTTGACTATCGTAGTTGACCCAGTACAAATTAAAAACTAAATAAAATGAAAAATTTACTGAATCTTAGTATTTTATGTATAGCTGTACTGGTTTCTTTTGTGGGATCAGCACAGGTACTCGATTTCAATGAAGACACTACAGTATTTAGCGATCTTTATGGCGGTGGTTGGGCTTGCTCAATAGCCAAAACAGATGACGACAATGATGGCGTCATTGATAGAATTACCTTTACGTCATACGATGGAGTTAGCCTGTACGGAAATGAGCTAGAAAATGACGGATTAGGGAATTTCTCTAATGGCGATATGATCATTGCTCCTAAAGGAGCTGGTGATAGTGTCTATGCTGATTTTGATAATGATGGCGATATGGATTACTTGGACTCAGGTACAGATTTCGATGGAGTGCTATTGCAACTCATTGAAAATACCGCTACTGGTTTTATCACTAGAACATCACCCGGATTGCCGGCACTAGAGTCATGTGTGATATTGGTCGGTCATTTTAATAATGACGACTTGCTTGACGTGTTTATGTCCGGACGTAATGGATCGAACTTTTTTGCAGGGTGGTTCATAAATAACGGTAATTTTACCTTTACGCTAGACCAGGAGTTCCCTAATGGGCTTGCCCAGGTTTCCGGGGTTATTGGTGATGTAGACCGTGATGGTGACGAGGATATTATATATTCTGGTTACAGCGGTTCTATGAACATAACCTATTTACTCAGAAGAAACGCTTCTTCCGGCTTTACTGCCGAGGATGTATCTTCTGAAATAATACCTGTAGCCAGTGGGTCAATGAGTTTGGGTTACCTGCAAGGGGACGAATTCCCAACCTATTTTGCATCAGCGGGATCTGATCAAACAGGTGTAGGTGCAATTGCGCAGCTGAGAAAATATGATGGCTCAGGAGTCTTTGGTCAGACCCTTGACCCACCGTTTCAGCCTATGTTTAAACCTATTATTGAGTTCACGTCTGCTTTTGGTGGATTGAGACTCTTTGCGGCCGGTGCACCAGAATCCGCCCAAGCAACAACAGCAGAGTTGTATAAGCTTGGTGTCGAAGGAATTTTCGAATTTGAAGAAAGTTTCGATGGTGTTATGGGGAGTGGTGATGTTGTATTTGGTGACCTGAATGGAGATGGATATGTAGATGTTTTGTACTCAGGTGCAAGACAACTTGGAGTTCCGATCGTACGAGTGTATTTAAACTCGGCAGGGCTAGGTATTGACGAGAATTCTCTAGAGAACCTCGGCGTTTACCCTAACCCAGTAATTGGCAGACTGACTATTGAAAGTCAGGTTCCTATCGAATTAGTCGAAGTGTACAACATGCTTGGTCAGAAAGTAATTTCTGTATCAGGAGTAGTAGACTCTGTAAATTTTGAAGGTTTATCACCTAATATGTACTTAGTACACATTAAGAGTGAAGATGGTAATACTACTGTAAAAAAAGTTATAAAACAGTAGTAAAAATTTAATAAATAAAAGCTCTATTTCTCCGGAAATAGGGTTTTTTTTCGTAATTTAAAGGTCTTGTGGTATAATAATCGTCATGATAAAAAAACCTAAGAAAATTATAGCTGCAAATTGGAAGATGAACGTAACTTCTGAAAAAGATGCTGTTGGATTGTTTACATCAATCAAAAACGTCGTTTCAAAGCTAGAATATACTCAAATGGTATGTTGCCCTCCTCATATGTACGTGAACCAGGTCGCTAAACACGTTGACCATAAAAATTATCGTGTTGGTGGTCAGGATGCTTACGCAGAAGAATCAGGATCTCGTACAGGAGAAACATCAGTCCTAATGCAAAAAAACGCAGGTGCCGAATACATTATTCTTGGCCATTCAGAACGACGTCATCTTGAAACAAAAATTGATGTATCTCGTAAGGTAACAGCCGTTGTCGAACATGAAATGACACCAATTATTTGTGTAGGAGAAGAACTACGTGATAAAAATTGGAAGAAGGAATTAGCACAACAATTAAAGGATGCTTTTAATCGCGTGCCAAAGAAAAATCCTGAAAATATTATTGTAGCCTACGAGCCAATCTGGGCAATTAGCGCTGACAAAAAAAATCCAGCAACATCAACAGAATACATGGAAGCTCTCGAAGTTATTAAAAAGGAGCTTCAAAAGATCTTTAAAACAGCAACTGCTGTTGGCAAGATTCGATTCTTCTACGGAGGTTCATTGGATGATAAAAATATTGAAGACTTCTTGAAGAATGCAGAGGTAGATGGATTCCTCGTAGGGCGTGTATCACATGATCCTCGAATCTTGATGACTATGTTCCGATTGATCGAAGATCATATGCAAAAGGAAATGTTTCCTTCATTGGATTAACACTATATTATATGGTGTTTTTTTATTACAAAATTACCTGTGATATAATTAACATATGAACACTCTGAATGAACGCGTACAGGAACGCTCGATAATAAATGAACCAGACTTAAAAGGGAAAAAGGTTTTGGTCCGTATTGATGTAAATACTTCTCTTGGTGAGAATGGAACCGTCGACCCAGGAGAGGATTGGAGAATTATTAAATCATATAAAACAATTGAATATTTGATTGCACAAGATGCTTGTGTTGTTTTGATCAGTCATATTGGAAGGAAACCAGAGGAATCATTAAAACCTATTCATGATTACATGAGTAGACATATTGATATGGGGTTTTTTCCGAAATACGATATGGATCTTATTACAAACAGTATTCAAAACATGCAGCACGGTGGTGTTATTATGTTGGAAAATGTGCGCCAGCATGATGGAGAAAAAAATAATGACATCTCGTTCATTGATCCAATTATAGAAGCCTGTGATATCTATGTAAATGATGCATTTTCAGTTTCACATAGAGAACATGCGAGCGTTAATGATATCACCAAGAAACTTTCGTCATATTTTGGATTACAGTTTTGTGATGAAATCGAACATCTCTCAAAGGCATTAGATCCGGCAGCGGGTTCTCAAACAGTATTGCTTCTTGGTGGAGCAAAGTTTGGAACAAAGCTCGAGCTCTTGAGACAATTCCTACCAAAGATCAGCTATGCATTAATTGGAGGGGCACTTGCAAATGTATTCCTGCGGGAACGGGGTATTAATATTGGTAAATCATTCGCCGATGACGTAGATGTTTTAGACATGCTCGATAGTGAAAAAATTGTCTTACCTGTTGATGCGGTTGATCAGCATGGTGATGTAGTTCGTGTGGATCAGATCGGTTCAGAAGATATGATCTTGGATATTGGACCAGATACTGAAAAATTATTTGAGACTATTATTGATCATGCCGATACGGTTCTCTGGAATGGACCTATGGGTAAATATGAAGACGGTTATGTTTCAGGGTCGGTAGAGGTGGCAGATAGTATCGCAAAATCTGGAGCATTCTCAATTACAGGAGGAGGTGATACAGCAACGGTAATTTTGGAGGAAGATCTGGCTGATAACTTTAATTTTATTTCAACCGGTGGAGGGGCAATGTTGAACTTCCTCGTTGAAGGAACATTACCTGGTATTGAAGCTATTATAAAAAATAACGCGTAAAAGTTCTTTTTCGTTCGATTTGGTTCTGTGTTCTTGTTTGGTTTGATACGATCCAGTGCCATCTGATGTGATGCTAATATTGGTTTGTGAAGTTAATAAAAGACCAGAAACTGCATATTCGGTGTCCAGAGAAAATTCAAATTATAGACGCTTTGAAAGTGATAGGTAATAAATACCGTATGAACATGTTATGAGTGCTTAAACGATAGTCTGGATAAACACTTGGTCAAATAAACGAACATGTCGTTGGCGACTTCAAAAATATCTCAAAGCATTTGAAAAAATTGTCTCAATTTAGTTTGGTTGATAGAAAAGATAAAGGAAGTTTTGTCCAGCATTATATAACTGAATATGGAAAGAGGGTCGTACAAAGCCTCAATATCTTTTCTGAAGCTCTTGATATTTAAAAAGAATCTACTATTCGCGCGAATAGTAGATTCTTTGTATGGTATTTTAGCAGTTTAAGAAAAAGCTTATTCAGCAACTCCCCATTCTTTCAAAATTTCTTGTTCATGATCTGCTGACATGGCTTTTTTGAATTTTGCATTTTGCCCATGAACACGTGCCTCACATTCTGTCCAGGTACTATGTCGCTCAACAGTATCATCAATAAGTGACAGGTATGAATAGGCCTTTCCCGTAACTTTTTTCTTTATTTCTACGCTATTAGGATCTGTCTTTGGTACAGTGAGGATATTTTGCTCTGGATATCCAGAAAGCGTCCCTCTGTAAAGTTCGATGTTTGTACCTTCTGCGAGTTCACGTGCAATATCATCGACACGTTCATTACCAGGAATACCTACGTGACCTCGTACATGATGCCAGCTAATGCTGTCTTTTCCTCGTTCTTCAATTAAAGAATACAGCATTTCCCAAACTTCTTTGTTTTTAACAGGTTCTTTTGCAGCAGTTTGCCAACCATTTTTTACCCAGCCATACATCCAACCTGTTGCGCCCTTAATCGCATACTGAGAATCAGTATGGATATGGATATGTGCTTCACTGTTAACTGCATATGAAAGAGCAGACAGGATGGCGGTAAGCTCCATTTCATTATTTGTTGTCATAAGTTTAGTTCCCCCAAGCTCGACAAGTTCATCGAGTTTTGGATAAGCGAGGAGTACTCCCCAGCCTCCAGGACCTGGATTGCCAAGGGACGATCCATCGGTAAATATAATGAGTGAATTTTCCATATCATTGTTCATAATTGTATCCTAGCATAAAAAAATGAAACAATATTCTCCTCTTGGTGGTTCAGCGCATCTAATAGTTTCTACATAAAAAACTTTTCAAAACTATTCAGGCTCATTGAGTTACTGGTTTGTAATATCAATTATCAGTGTTTTGGTAACTATTTTTCTTTGATGATTAACGGTGTCCGTTCACGTGATCAGGTTCCACTACAGCTACAAGACATCAAAACCATTCACACGGCTCTGGATGATTGTTAGTAATACTTTGATACTGGTCCTTGGTAACGTCCAGGACAAGTATATTAGTTGTCTTATAACATCGAAGATTCTGGTAATTCTTCGACTCAATACTATTATGGTGTGACGATGTTGTATCTAATGACTATGGACGTGCAACAACAGTAGGTGTCTCATCTAATTACTAACTAAAATAAAAAACACCTCTAGGTGTTTTTTATTTATCTTCTTTCATAGCTTTACGAATTTCTTTTTCAAGTTTCGCCATAAGTTTCTTTTCAACAGTAAGTTTTTTACGGGCAGCGTCATATCCTCGCCCTAGTTTTACTTCTTCCATATCTTTTGATCCTTCTGGTGGAAGGTAGGTATAGGAAGCTCCTGCTTTTTTGATCAGTTCATATTTCTCTCCTAATGCTAGAAGCTCACCGTTTTTAGCGATTCCTTCACCGTAGATAATATCAAACTCAGTCTTTTTGAATGGAGCAGCAACTTTGTTCTTTGCTACCTTTACCCGTGTTCGAGAACCTACGACTTCTTCACCTTTTTTAATTTGAGCAATTCGTCTGATATCCAATCGTACTGATGAATAGAATTTCAATGCCTTTCCTCCGGGTGTTGTTTCAGGTGATCCAAACATAACGCCAATTTTCATACGAATTTGGTTAATAAATATAACCGTGGTGTTTGATTTAGCCACAATAGCTGTTAGTTTACGTAGTGCTTGTGACATAAGACGTGCTTGTTTACCAACGTGGTGCGCCCCCATGTCTCCTTCGATCTCATCTCGTGGCGTTAACGCCGCAACAGAGTCAATAACAATGACATCAAGGTTTCCTGATCGAACCAGGGAATCAACGATCTCAAGAGCCTGCTCACCGTTATCTGGTTGTGATACCAATAATTGATCAGTATTTACACCAATATTTTTAGCATAAACTGGATCCAGAGCATGCTCTGCATCAATAAAGGCACACACTCCTCCTGCTTTTTGTGCCTCAGCTACAATATGTAGAGTAAGCGTCGTTTTACCAGATGCTTCAGGGCCATAAATCTCCATAACCCGCCCTCGTGGGATACCACCAATTCCTAGGATATGATCTAACCCAATTGATCCTGTTGGAATTGCTGCAATGTCAACCTTTGGTGCTTCACCAAGTTTAATAATAGCTCCTTCACCAAATTTCGTTTGGATCATATCCATAGTTTCTTTCAACTGTTTCTCTGATTCGGAAATGACCACTTCTTTCTTAGTATCCTTCTCTATTGCCTTTTCTACAGGAACTTTTTTTTCTGTTGTTTCTTTTTTCTTTGCCATGTTATTTTTTAAAATTATGATGTATCAGGTATTCCAAGAGCTTGCCTTTTGTTGAGACAAATTCAGAACTAAATTCAGAATAGCCGCTGCGCTCCTTTCTTTATTTATCTTTGCCATGATAATTAAGTGTTATTGGTTAATGTTTCTTCTTCATCTTTGACCTCTTCTTTGGAAATTTGAAATTCGCCAGAGACAGTGCTATATAAAGTATATACGTAATCTTCAGTCTTTCCAAAAGAATCTTGAACTCTAATGTCGAGCATATTCTTTCCAGGGGAAAGGACTATTATTTCGTTAAAGCTCAAATCGTTATTGATTTGTACCATTCGTCCATTGATATGAATACTCTCAGTGTTAATCACAGCTCCATATAACTCGAGATGTAATGCTTCGATTGTGGTGTTTTCCTGAACTGAAATTCTTACAATCTCAGGACCTTGTAAATAACGTCCAAAACGGCTATAGGCAAAAACAAGAATGAAGATAAAGAAGATAATACC
>JBLHWN010000029.1:0-7682 GCA_047629175.1 Minisyncoccia bacterium | reverse complement strand
TAAATATTATTTTTTTATAAACTAATTATCTTGAGAAATGGATCTTTCTGTTGAGGAGCGGGAAAGTATGAAAGTCCTGAGGAAACAGTTGAATGTGAAGTTATGGAAGAAATCGGTATTAAAATTAAGGTAAATAGGTTGTTATTTGTCGAAACAGTTAACCACTTTGAAATGCAAGAAGATAATGTATTCTATTTTGATGGTGGAATTCTAAACAAATCACTGATGCACAAAATATCCTTAACAGAAGGGGAAATTATTAATTTTGGATTTTATAATAATTCTGACGCTAAAAAAATACTTGAACTTTAGGTAAAAGCAAGATTACCTTATTTACTAAAAGCAGTCGATCAAGACCAAATAATTTTCAATAAAGTGGAATGTTAAAACAAAAAGCCTAAGAGGCTTTTTGTTTTTGTAAAATAAATAAAATAATCAGCGTAGTGAACAATGAGAGTGACATAACTGGAATACTCAGATATCCATAAGACTGAGTTAAAATGTCACTACAACTTTCAGCTGCTGGAACAATACTACAAACTGATGATTCAGCAAATGTTGGATTGAACTGAATGAGGACTTGGTATCCTGCAACAATAAATCCAATACTTGCGAGCCAGATAGAGTACATCCATACACGCGTATCTTTGTAGTAGAGAGCAACCGCGAATAGGATTACATGAGGATAATGAAATATGCGTTGAATCCAGCAAAGTTTACATGGAGGAAAGTGATAAAATTCTGAAAAACCCAAACTCCCGACCATAGCTGCAATAGCGACGACTAACCCATAGATCATCCCGTTATTGCTAAAATGCTGTTGGATTTTTTTACCTCGCCCAGTGATTATTAATATAATAAGAATACCAAGCGCTATTTGTAGTGCTAAGATTGGTGTGGCAATAATATATTGGTATAAGTATGCGTTCATATGTACACCAGTGTACATCTACATGGTTTCCAAATCAAGAAATCTTGCTATTTCACGCTATCAAATCTATGATAGAAGTATGTTTACAGGAATTATACGCGCAACAGCGCAAGTGCTAAGTAGTACAAAAAAAGATGATCTTCTTCAAATGACTTTTGAAAAACCAAATGGTTGGACGATTGGAATAGGAGATTCAATTGCAACTAACGGTGTATGTTTAACGGTAGCTGAGGTGAATAGTGCTTCATATATGACTGAGCTCATGCAAGAGACTTTAGATAAAAGTATTTTTGGTATTTCTACTCCAAGTAGGGTTAACCTGGAACAGTCACTTATGCCAACACAATTATTAGATGGACACTTGGTTCAAGGTCATGTTGATACGACAGGTAGTATTTCAGAGCGACTTGATCATAATGGTTCTTCAATTATCACAGTAACCATTCTTAACATGGATCCAACTCTTGTAATACCAAAAGGTTCAATTACTATTGATGGAATGAGTCTTACTATTATTGATATTAGCGATAATTCAATTTCAGTATCACTCGTTGAATATACCTTGGATCATACTATCGCGGGGCACGATTGGCAGATCGGGCAGACAGTCAATATAGAATACGATATGATGGGTAAATATATTACTAATTACATGAAACATAATCAAAAATAATTTATGTCGGAATACACACATTCAATAACCTGGACGCCATTTGATGCGTCATCATATAAGATCGGGATAGTTACTGGTCAATTTAACCCTGAAGCTTGTGAAGATTTGGTTACGAGCGCCCAATCAAAGCTCACAGAATATTCTATTTCAAATGAAAATATTGATACTTTTCGTGTATCGGGAAGCGCAGAATTACCAGTAGTGCTAAAGCACCTTGCCGAAACAGGTACTTATGATGCGCTGGTTGCTGTTGGTGTTCTTATTCGAGGCGCAACGGTGCATTTTGACTACGTAGCGAAACTCGCCACAGAAGGAGTGCTCAAAGTTCAGATGGATACTGGGATTCCTATTGGATTTGCAGTGCTTATGTTAGAAAATCAGGATCAACTGGCTGATCGTGTGCGTGTCGGAGGAGATGCAGCAGAGGCAGTATTGCAATCACTAAAGGTGATAAAAAGACTAAATAAGTAGGTCTTTTTTGTTGCACAAAACCTAATAATCAGTAGTATGTTCACTAACTACGGTTGATCCGTGCCTTTCTATATCTATCTCTTGTTCCTCTCAACTTGTTTGGGAGGTTAGAGATGAATGTAAATCTGTGTGCGATATCACTGTGGTGAGTAGGGTAATTTATTCAACTCAAAATTTATTAAAAGATAAAAGTAAACGGCACCCCAAGAGTACTTCCGAAAATATATTCGCAAGCTCATTATTTTCAAGGGCGCGGCTGCTTACTTCTTAATGCATTTATTTGATATGGCAAAAAAATCAGTTATTGCAAGATCTAAGAAGAAACCAAAATTTTCATCACGAATTGTGAACCGTTGTTTCCGATGTGGGCGAAAACATGGATATATGCGAGATTTCGATTTATGTCGAATCTGCTTCCGTGAACTAGCAAACGAAGGAAAAATTCCAGGGGTACGAAAATCATCTTGGTAACATTCAAGGATTATTAGCAATAAATAAAAAACTATTATGGACAAAATTGGAGATATGCTCGTAGCTATCAAGAATGGAGGAAATGCTGGAAAGAAAACAGTAAACATTCCATATTCTGGATACAAAATGAACATCGCGCGAGCGCTCTTTCAGGAAGGATACATTAAATCGTATTCTCAGAAAGACACCAAAAACGGTGATATCCTTGAAGTAGATCTTCTCTACAAGGAGGGTAACCCTCGTATTACTCAGGTAAAACGAATTTCTAAACCATCACGTCGTTTATATACGAACATGAAGGATATTAAAACAGTAAAACAAGGATTTGGCTCAGTCTTCCTCTCAACCCCAAAAGGGATCATGACAGGTAAATTAGCTAAGAAGGAACAAGTAGGCGGAGAAATCTTATTTGAGATTTCATAAGACTACGTATTATTTAATTTAAGTAACATAAAATTATGTCACGACTTTCAAAACAACCAATCGCTATCCCAAGCGGGGTAGAAGTGACCCAAAACGGTAATGATATTACTGTTAAAGGTCCAAAAGGAGAATTGTCACGAAGTTTCAACCAAGAAGTAATCGGTATCACTGTAGAAGGTGGAACAGTTGCATTTGAGAAACAGAATGATACGGTCTTCTCTCGATCTCTTATTGGAACATATGCATCACATATGATGAACATGCTTCACGGAGTAACCGAAGGATTTGCAAAAAAACTTATCGTAGAGGGAGTTGGATTTCGTTCAGAGGTGAAAGGAAAAAATCTCGAAATGGCACTGGGATTTTCTCATCCTGTAATTATGGAAATTCCAGAAGGAATTACTGCTACTGCAGAGAAAAATCTTATTACTATCTCTGGTATCGATAAGGAGCGAACAATGCAGTTCGCAGCACAAATTCGAGCGAAGAAGAAACCTGAACCATACAAAGGTAAGGGAGTTCGTTACGAAGGGGAAATTATTCGTCGTAAGCAAGGTAAGAAATCTGCGTAGTCGCATGATTCATTAAAGAAACTATGAACAATTCAGAGTATAAAACAATGAAACGGAAACGACGTCACGCACGTGTTCGCGCAAAGATTTCAGGAACGAGCGCACGACCACGTTTAACCGTTTTCCGATCAAACAAAAACATTTACGCACAAATCATTGATGATGAAACATCAACTACAATCACTCAGGCTGATGACCAAAAGGAGACTAAAGGTTCAAAAGTTGAGCGAGCAGTTGTTGTTGGAAAAGCTATCGCAGCTGCCGCAAAAGCTCAGAAGATTGATACTGTCGTATTTGATCGATCAGGATATCTTTACGCAGGGCGCGTAAAGGCACTTGCAGAAGCTGCACGAGAAGGAGGCCTAGTATTCTAAGCCTCATATTATTATTACTAAATAACATTATCTAAATGTCAGAAGAACAAAAAACAGAACAAGCGGTTGTTGAAACTACTGATACTCCAAAAACTGATGCACCAGCTCAAGCAGCTGAAACAAAAGTTGAAGAAAAAGCAGCACCAGCTGCTGAGGGAGAATCAAAAGAAGTATCAACACCGACAGGAGCGGATACCAAACCTGCTGCTACTTCATCACGTCCAGTTGGGCGAGGTGGGTACAAAGGTGCTGGAGGAGCTCGCCGAAGCTTTGGTGGGAAAAAACCAGGATTCCGGAAAGGTTCACGATTCCGATCTGAACGACCGAAACCAGAATTCGAGCAAAAAATTATTAATATCAGCCGTGTTACCCGTGTGGTAAAAGGAGGACGTCGTCTTTCATTCCGTGTTGATATGGTAATTGGAGATAAAAAAGGACGTGTTGGCTTAGGGTCAGGGAAAGCAACCGATACTTCCCTAGCTATTCAAAAAGCCTTTACTCAAGCAAAAAAGAACTTGATTAAAGTTAAAACAACAAAGAATCACTCAATTCCGTATGTGGTTGATGCAAAGGTTACATCATCACGAGTTGAAATGATGCCAAACAAAGAACGTGGACTTGTTGCAGGTTCAACAATGAGAACGGTACTAGAACTTGTTGGAGTTACTGATGTAACAGCGAAAATTCATTCTCGTTCAAAGAACAAGTTGAATAACGCAAAAGCTGCTATTAAAGCACTTGCAATATTCTCAGTTCCAATGGATCCAATTAAGGATGCACCAAAACCAGAAGCACCAAAAGGTCGATTTAACGGACGGGGGCGCCAGGGAGGAGGACAACGGCGACCATTCAACGCTAACCGATAAAGTATTATGCAAATGAACGAATTAAAACGAAGAAATCCAAATAAAAAATCAAAACGTATTGGACGTGGAGGACTTCGAGGGAAAACATCAGGACGGGGTCACAAGGGTCAAAAACAACATGGGGGGCATGGAATCCGTGCTGAAATTCGAGATCAAGTGAAGAAGCTTCCAAAGCTTCGAGGTCGCGGGAAGAATTCAAACAAATCAATTCATCCAAATAATGTTGCAATTAACGTGGCAATTATTGAAGCAAACTTTAAAGCAGGGGAAGTTGTGTCACCAATGACACTAAAAGAAAAAGGTATCATTAATGGTGCGTCTGCACGTAAGGCTTCCGTGAAGATTCTTGGAAATGGAGACCTTTCTAAAAAGGTTATGGTCGAAGGATGTCTAGTGTCTACTTCAGCTGCTGATAAAATTAGTAAGGCTGGAGGGAGCGTGGCATAATAGACCCTATGAACTCATTAAAAAGAAAATTTAATATCATTTTACAGGATCGTCACTTGCGAAATAGCATTCTCTTTACCTTGGTAATGTTGATTGCATTTCGGTTTCTGGCATCAGTTCCAGTTCCAGGGGTTAACCCAGGAATACTGGCCCAATTCCTAGAAAACAACCAATTCTTTAGTTTCCTTAACCTCTTTTCAGGGGGAGGGCTATCGCAATTATCAATTGTTGTTCTTGGAGTAGGTCCATACATTACGTCATCAATTATTATGCAATTGATGACGACCGTATCGCCAAAGCTTAAAAAACTATTCCACGAAGAAGGGTCAATTGGACGACGTAAATTTAACGCATACTCGCGTTGGTTAACCGTCCCAATTGCTTTGATTCAAGGTGCTGGAATCCTAACACTTTTGTCGCGGCAAGGCGCACTTCCAGAGTTATCAGGCTTAGGTATGATTACCAACGTGTTAGTAGTTACGGCCGGAGCAATTTTGGTAACATGGATTGGTGAACTTATTACTGAGTTTGGTGTAGGGAACGGAGTATCATTATTGATTTTTGCGGGAATTGTCGCTGCAGTACCAAGTGTGTTATCACAGTTAGTACAAGCGTATGTTCCGTCAGAACTCTTTAATTATGTACTCTATGCAATCGTTGTATTGATTGTAATTGTGGCAGTGGTACTGGTGAATGAGGCAGAACGCCGAGTTACCATTACTTATGCTAAACAGGTTCGTGGAATTTCTACCTATGGTGGATCAGATACCTACGTACCAATGAAGGTAAACCAGGCAGGGGTTATGCCAATTATTTTTGCTCTTTCAATTATTCTTTTCCCGCAAATGATTGCAGGATGGTTATTGGAATCAAACATTGAATGGCTCGCTGAGGTAGCACGAATTATTAATTTCGTTCTGACTCACAACATCTGGTATCCAGTACTGTACTTTGTACTTGTATTTGGATTCACATTCTTTTACACTGCTATTACTTTTGACCCAGAGGCAATGAGTGAAAACTTACATAAGTCTGGAGCATTTGTACCTGGGATTCGTCCTGGGGCATCAACAGAAGAGTACTTTGCTAAAGTAGCATCACGGCTTACTTTTGTAGGAGCTAGTTTCCTAGGACTGATTGCAGTTCTGCCGATTGTGCTGCTCTCTACGACAGGAAACACCGCCGTTGCTATTGGAGGAACAGGAATCCTTATTGTAGTGTCAGTAGTTCTTGATCTTATCAAGAAAATTGATGCACAAATAGCAATGCGACAATACTAAATCAGTAAATGCGACTATTACGAATTTGTTGAGAAATACATGTTTATCGGGGCATGTACTTTCTTATAAATAAGCTATAGAATTTGTTTCTACAAAAGACAATAGCGCAGCACAGGAGTGTTCCTATTTGGATATTTACTGTTGTTCGTTAAAATAGTTCAATTAGTGTAGATAAAAGCCTCTTTATTTTTGAGGCTTTTATTCTGCTAAGTTAACCATAGCGCCTGTAAATACAAGTAAAATTGATTAATATGAAAAAAATAAAAGACCTCTGGTCCTTTATTTTTTTATTTTAAAATATAATCTTTCATTAAAAAATAAGGTATAATATGGCTTATGAAACGGAAAGGATTTACGCTTATTGAATTACTTGTAGTAGTAGCCATTATCGGTATTTTAGCTGCAGTTGTTTTGAGCTCTTTAAGCACAGCACGTGTTAAAGCGCAAAATGCACGTGCACAATCTGAATTAGTACAAATGCGTACTATTTCTGCAGGAGCACAAATTAATGGAGATCGAACACTACTGGCAATGACAGGGTCGGTAGTAGCTGGAACATACGATCACTGCCCAACAGGAACTGACCTGGGAACTCTTTCAGTTTCTCATGCTTGTGTAACTACTTGGAGAGCAGCTATTGATACTATTACATCATATTTTAATGATTCTGATGCAGAAGGTTTCTACGAAGATGTATGGGGTGCCCCGTATCTTTTAGCTGAGAATGAAGATAGGGATCTAATGACCCCGTGTGTTAGTGACACTATTACCTCAGCTGGTGCAGATGGAATAGCTTTCACAGCTGATGATATTACTGTCGTCATTCCATTTGAATCATGTAGTTAATTAAAAATATTATGGCATTACAAAAAAGAGAAAAAAAATTAATAATTGGATTACTGGTTGTGGCCATTGTTTCATCATATATTCTTTTCAAGGAAAAAGTTTTTCCTCCGGAACCTGATATAACAATTAATCCAGTACCCGTTGTTCCAGAAACAGCACCAGCAGTTAGTGAAGGAAGAAGTCGCGGCGGCGGCGGCGGAAGCAGCAGTAGCAGCGGTAATTCTGCAGAAGCAGTCGTAAATTCTGGAGACTTCCAAGGACATAACAATATAAATGATTGTTGGGTTATTATTGATGGTGAAGTATATGATATAACCAACTTTGTTGC
>JBLHWN010000028.1:0-7744 GCA_047629175.1 Minisyncoccia bacterium | reverse complement strand
TTTACTTTTTTTTCAATTTTTCTATCTCTTTGCCTTTCAACGAAAGCGTTATGTGCGGCATACTTTCTAGGCGATTACTTTCGATGAGCCTACCGGTAATACGGCAAGTTCCATAAGTTTTGTACTCTGTAATTCTTAAGCGTGCATGCACAAGCCGAGTGACAAGTTTTTCCTCACGTTCTAATGCTACAATGTTTAGATCATGCTGAAGCTGATTAGTTGCGTTCTCGGAAACGTCAGATGTTTGGTTATCAACATGAGAATCAATGACGGTTTTAAAATATTTTTTTTGATTTTCTGCTTGCTCGATCCGCTTGTTGATAACGGGTAAAAATGATAGTTGCGTATCATAATCGTATCTTTCTATTTGTGGTGTTAATACTATTTGTTTCGGCAAACTTGAAGTACTAATTGTTTTTTGCATATAATAAAGTTTAGTGTTAATGAAATTGTTTTATTAATAATTATAATACAGAATTTAATTTTTTTGTCAAAAAAAACCGCCTCTATTCAAGAAGCGGTTTCAGGTGGGTCTATGTGACCTCATTTATTTTTTTTGGATTAATACTCAATTTTTTTAACCATTTGATGTGAGCCCTGAATGCCTTACCAATAGTCTTGTATTCGTAATAAGGTAATTTAAATTCCTGAGCTGTATCTTTCACAATTTTTGAAATTTTTGTGTAATGCGCATGACTAATATGAGGGAAAATATGATGTTCGATTTGATGATTCAAACCACCAGTAAACCAGTTCACAAGTTTATTCCTAGTATCAAAATTTGCCGTGGTAAATAATTGATGGATTTTGTGTGTATTTTCCATAGTCCCAGAAGAAGCAGGTAAATATACCTCGACCTCTTCAACAACATGTGCCAATTGAAACACAACGCTTAAAATTATACCTGCAACATAATGCATAAGGAAGTATCCAATAAGGATCTGCCACCATACAATGTTAAAAAATAAAATTGGGATGACAATCCAAATACCAATATACATGGCTTTGGTAAAAATGAGAGTAATCCATTGGATGGTCGGATTAGGAAATTCTCCAACAGACAGCTTACGTTTTAAATAACGGAAGGTCTGTTGAAAATCAGTTGTAATTACCCAGTTAAAGGTAAGTAGTCCGTATAGGAAAATACTATAGTAATGCTGATACTTATGAAGCTTGAACCATTTTGCATATTTAGTAATGCGAAAAACTTTTCTCTCTTTAATATCTTCATCATGCCCTTGAATATTGGTATACGTATGATGCAGCAAATTGTGTTGAACCTTCCAGTTGTACACATTACCAGCGAGAATGTATATACTACCTCCCAAAATGTTGTTTACCCATTTTTTAGATGAATAAGCACCATGGTTTGCATCATGCATAACGTTCATACCGATTCCTGCCATACCAATTCCCATAATTATGGTCAGGCCTATTTCTATCCATAGAGATAGATTAAAGCTCAGCAAAAGAAAATAGGGAACAAGATACAGAGAAAACATTACGAGTGTTTTCCAATAAAGTTTTAAATTCCCTTTTTGAGAAGTTCGTTTTCCATTCGCATCAACAAAGGAATCATTTACACGTTTATTAAGTGTTTTCCAAAATTTCGCAGGATCTTGCCGCGAAAATATAATCTGTGTTTTATCTGACATAAGATTCTGTTTTTATTGTTTATACTCTTTTCCTTAAGCCTACCAATTTTTAAGAAAAGGTCGAACTTATATCAACAAGAGCTTTTATAGAATTAAATGAATTACAGATCTTTTCCTTAGGAAAGTAACAATAATTAATATATGCAAATTATTGCCTCATAATTTTTGAGATGATAATCTGTTGGTATATGAAAATTATCTCTTGGAACGTAAACGGTTTCCGCGCATGGAATCAAAAAGAAGGCGCAGTAGATTTTATCAACAAAAAGGCAAAACCAGATGTTTTTTGTCTGCAGGAAACAAAGGCACAACCTGATCAAATTGATACTACCCTCTTCCCTAAATACCCTTACACGTATTTACATAGTGCTGAGAAAAAAGGTTATTCCTCAACAGCTATTTTTTCAAAAACAGAACCGAAGAAAGTTTGGTTTGGAATGAACAATTCTCCAATCGATAATGAAGGCCGCATCATGAACGCAGAGTTTGATGACTTTATTTTGGTGAACGTTTACACACCAAATGCAAAACCGGACCTAGCGCGGCTTGATCTCCGTCATGACCAATGGGATGCTTTATTTTTGAAGCATATGAAGAAACTGGAAAAAAAGAAACCTGTCATTGTTTGCGGGGATTTAAATGTCGCTCACGAACCTATTGATATCGCTCGGCCTGATGGAAATAAAACAACCGCTACTAAACCAGGTAGTCCAGGATTTACCGACAAAGAACGCGAGGGAATGAGTAATTTCTTGAAAGCTGGATTTATTGATTCCTTCAGGTTTCTCTATCCAGAAAAAGTTCAATATAGCTGGTGGTCATATCGTGCCTTTGCACGTAATAGAAATGTTGGTTGGAGAATAGATTATTTTCTTGTGTCAGAAAAACTAAAATCAAAAATAAAGAAAACAGTGATTCATGACCAAGTGACTGGTTCAGATCATTGCCCTATTGAAATTGAATGTACATAGAAAGAGCCCCTCATGAGCTCTTTTTATTTATACCTAATCAACCTTATGCTTCCGATGGAGTTTTTTTATTTCTCGGAATTCTTTTTCATCTTTCTTGTCCTTCCCTGCTTCGCCAAGCTTCTGAACTTCTTCATCAGACATTTTATACATTTCAAGAGTTCTCTTTTCTAAATACTCTCGGATATTGAGTGTTGGGTCATCGAGGACTTCTTCTAGAAGTGCATGAAGAACCCATCCCATTTTACGTCCTGGTTGAAGTTTCATTTCACCAATCATAACGTCCCCATTAATTTTAAGCATACCAACTGAAATTGGATCACGGATAACCTCTTCAATCATGGCGTGATATTTACGGAGTCGATATGGTTTTTCTTTTGGTCGACCAGTTCCGATACGATCACAGGTACGCAAATCCATTAAATCCCAAATTGATTTGATACCGACATTTTTCACCATTCGGCGTACTGCCGACAGAGTGATCTCTGCTGGATCTGAAAAAAACATATGATAACGAACGAGTTTTACAACCGCCTTAGTTAGTTCTTTTGGGAACTTCAAACGTTTCATAATGGCGTCTGCCATTCGTGCACCTACAACTTCATGACCGTAAAAAGTCCACGCTTTGCTCCCACGTCCGTTAGCAGGACGCCTGCTTTGCGGTTTTCCGATATCGTGAAACAAGGCAGCAAGCTTCACATGAAACGGATATTTCTTATTGGTCCCATGTTCAAGCGATTTGATAAGGTGCGTCCATACATCATAGGCATGTGCGCCTCCCTGGTCACAACCAATCCCTTCTTCAAGCTCTGGAATAATATATTTCAAAAGACCAAATTTCTGCAAGCTTACAATTCCATCCATAGCAAAGTCCGCGTCAACAATCTTTATAAATTCATCTCTAATTCGTTCAACGGAAATATTTTCCAGGCGCTGTGCATGGTCCCTAATTGAAGCAAGCGTTTCTGTATCCCACACAAAACCGAGTTGTGCTGAAAATCGCACCGCTCGCATAATACGTAGTGCATCTTCGGTAAATCGTTCGTTGGCATCTCCAACGGTTCTAATAATTTTATTTTCGAGATCTTTTTTACCTTCAAAGTCATCAATCAATATTTCACTAATTGGATCATACGCCAGGGCATTAATAGTAAAATCACGTCTCATCAAATCCTCGTGAATATCAGTACTAAATGACACCTCGTCTGGTCGTCGGTTATCAGAATAGTTTCCTTCTGTTCTATAAGGGGTTATCTCGATAGCGTAGCTTGGGTCAGTTTGCTCAAGTTCTTTGTCGATAATTCCAACCGTTCCAAAATTATTTTCATACACGACACGACGATCAGTTGCTTCAAAAACTTCAATAATTTCTTCAGGATTTGCATTCGTTGTTAGATCCCAATCATTTGGTTCTCTATCAATTAAAAGATCACGTACACAACCGCCAACAATGTACGATTCATACCCTGCGTCTTGTAGAGTCTTCAAGGTCCAAAGAACTCCTTCTGGTATTTGATTATTGAAATCCGTATTCATAACTCTAGTATAAGATCTTATAAAATATGGGCAACAAAAAGGAGCTACTATTACGCTGCTCCTTTGTTTTAAATAAGTTGTTATTAAAATTTTTATCGGTGCTTTTTAGCTACCGTTTGAGTTCGTCCTGTCCTAATGACACAATACCTAAAGGTACAGTACCTACCATGAATTCATCTCGAAATTGAGTACCTTCACCAACACATACCTACAGGACCTTTAATTCCTCTAGCAAAACTCTGATTCTTTCTTTTTTCTGACCACCAAAATTAACTAAAACTTCAGATACCAAGATTTCAAGTTCTTTTAGTTTACCTCTGTGGTCAAAGTACTGTTGAAACTCTCCGTTGACTGAAACATGTCTGTTAACAAACTGAATGAGTTCTACATTAAAGAATTCGATCTTACTATCTCTTTCTTTAGTGTTAGGTACCGCGGAATCAGAATCAGGATGTATCAGAAATGGAATGAGTTTTAAAACCTGTAGTCTTTTAATTTCATCCAAAAATTCAATACATTTCTCAATTTGCCGCCCGAGCCTACTGTAGGATTGTTCCATTTTGCTGCAAGGTCGTTCCTTATCGAAGAAATATTCAAGTGATGTTCTTTTTCCTTCAGCTAAAACAATTGACTTGCCTAGATCTCTAAGTAATTGAATTTTTCTTTCTTCCTTGAGACCATTTGCAAAGAGTTCAGATAAGTGGTCAGAAATTATTGTTACATTCTCCACTCCTCTATATAGATCATTAATATTAGGTACTGTGATGGTTTCCGACATATCTGTTATTATTTTCATGTTAAAAATCGTTTACAACCATAGTACTCTTACTCGTGATACAATTCAAGTTATGAACTACACCGAAATTAAAAAACAGCTCGATTCTCTTCTTGATGGAGATATTTCAATAAATGCTCGAGAGCTGACTGACCACAGCACAGACTGGTCATTGTTTAAAATAATGCCAGATATGATTGTTTACCCAAAACATGCACTTGATTTAGAAAATCTTGTACAGTTTGTAAATCAATATAATACCGAACATCACAGGGGTCTCAGTTTAACTGCCCGGGCAGCAGGGTCAGGGATGTCAGGTGGATCTCTAAATCATTCAATAATAGTCGACGTAACAAAGTACATGAATAAAATAGGAAAGATTGTAACAGATGACTTTGGGACACAATCGGTACGTGGCGACTTTGCCTACCCCATTTCAGGTAAGGCAACGGTTCAACCAGGAATGAGATATATTCCATTTGAAGAAGAGACCCTGAAATACGAAATGCTTATGCCAACTTTTCCTGCTTCCCGGAAATTATGTGCAATCGGTGGAATGGTTGCAAATAATGGCGCAGGTGAAAAATCCCTGAAGTATGGTCAGAATAAGGACTTCGTTGATCAAGTGAAGGTTATTCTCTCTGATGGGAATGAATACACCGTGAAACCCTTATCCTATATGGAATTAATTGAACTGAAAAAAGAAAACAACCTGTTGTCTGAGATTGCATCAGAGATATATGAACTCGTGAAACAACATTGGGGCGTTATTCAAGACAAACGACCAGTAACTTCGAAGAATGCTGCTGGGTACCTTATCTGGGATGTTGTTTCATGTGGAACACTTAGTGAGTTTGAGTCTGGTCGTGGCTTCTTTGATTTAACTAAACTTATAGTAGGAGCCCAAGGAACAACGGGGATAATAACAGAAGTAACTTACAAATTAACACCCATTGAGGACAAGGAAGAAATGATTGTTATGTTTGTGAACGATATTTATCAATTACCAAGAATTACAGAGGTTCTTAAAAGACATGACCTTGATACTATTGAGCTTTACGATGATAATACCTTTAAGATTGGAATTAAGTTCTTTAAAGACTTTATAAAGGACAAAGGTTTCTTTCACGCCATAAGTTATTCCCTCCGTTTTCTGCCTGAATTTTGGATGGCTATGACTGGAGGTGTTCCTAAGTTTGTTGTTCTTGCTGAATCAGCTGATATTGACGCTGAGAAAGTCCACGCTGAAGTACTTGCTGAATTTAAGGATATTAAAAATGAAATTCCTAATCTAAAGTCGTTTATAGTTAAAGGCAAAGCTTCACAGAAATATTGGGACTTTAGACATGACAGTTTTAAACTACTCACAGAGCATTCACTAAAATCTCGCGCAGAAGGTTCTGGGACACGTACGGCTCCGTTTATTGATGATATAGCTGTAAACCCGGAACATTTACCAGAATATCTGCCACGGCTGGTTAAAATCTTAGATGAGTATAAAGATGAATTTATGTATACTATTGCAGGACATCTGGGGAATGGAAATTTTCACATCATCCCTCTTGTAGACATGAACAAGGAACAAAACAAAGAACATATAGTAGAAATTTCTGAAAAGGTTTACGCACTAGCATTAGAATATAATGGCTCAATAACTGCAGAACATAATGATGGTATAGTAAGAACACCATTTCTTCCCCAAATGTTTGGAGATGACATGATGAAGGTCTTTAAGACTATAAAGGACATTATGGATCCTAACAATATCTTTAATCCAGGCAAGAAAATAGGAATGACGAAAAATGATATTAGAAAATATCTAGCATAAAACTCACCCGACGGTGAGTTTTTATTATGTGAAACGCCTTTTTTTAATAGCAAAATAGGCAACAAGACCATTTCCTATCAGCCCATTTACCAAGGGAAAGAGTAACTCTATCCAGTTTCCCTGATATTCAATGAGAATACTTATCATAAGGAATACATACGCAAGAACAACTATTAGCCATGAAAGTGGGTTTTCTTTTGCATGTCCTTTATCGAGTCCTATAAGGGTGGGCATATATGCGATTATTATAATAATCTGCAGCGCAATTTGTGACAAAAACGCATCGCCAGTTACCTGCCAAAAGACTCCAACGATCAGAGCTGCAGAAAATGAGAAAATATCGATCCTTTTTAATTTACTGAATTTACCCTTTGTCATGGCATAAGTTGATATCGCTATTAAACAAGCCGCCGCGACATAACCTGTAACAGCATTTATCTGATTGCTTAATAATACCTCTTGGTACGTGAAGGCATTAATAGTAAGGATCAATGACCAGATTAACCACGAGGATGGATTGGGAGTTGAAACATTAGCACGCATTTGACGGTAATATAGTATGTACGATATCAAAAGTGTAAGTCCAGATAAAATTGCAAAAAAATCAGTCATGAGTATATCATTACAGATAAGTTATTTTTGTGATCGTTGTTTCTTTAAATATGGAGAGAAGATACTGATACCCTTTCCACACATGCCTTGTAGGGTATTTGTTCGTACGTAATGACACTTTTATATCAGATGACTTAGTATAAGGATGGTTCATATTGCTACAAAATTAGATTATGCTACTATACTGGGTAATCGGGGTGTGGTGTAACGGCTAACATGCTCGTTTTGGGTACGAGTGACTCCGGGTTCGAATCCCGGCTCCCCGACTATGATAAAAATTGTAAGGCATTTATGCCTTACAATTTTTATTATATTTGGTTGAGTTGGTTATTACGTCAGGCTTGTGAAGGGCAGCGAAGCGAACTCGTGA
>JBLHWN010000027.1:0-8002 GCA_047629175.1 Minisyncoccia bacterium | reverse complement strand
CGCCCTATTCCTCGTTTTTCAAGTTCCTTAATCAGTCCAGCTTCTGAATAACGATTTGGGGGAGTTGTAAATTTTTCGGTATTTGTGATTTCTTTGAGATCAAGTTCATTTCCTTTGGCTACCTTTGGTAATTCTACGTCTTCGCCCCGGGCACCAGTGTCGCAAGCCAGCCAGCCAAGGTCGATAATCCGGGACCCGTTTGTTGTAAAATCAGGAATTGGACTCGTAGAAGCCGTTCCTGAATTGGTTCCAGGATCTGAAATATTTGCAATCAATTTAGTTCGCATAATATTTGCAGGTTTCATTTGTGATGAAACGGTCCGTTTGAAAATCAAATTATAGAGTGATTGTTCATCCTGAGTATTCCCCTTTTTTGATCCGCCAAAAGATGTTGGACGAATGGCCTCATGAGCCTCTTGGGCGTTTTTTGCCTTTGTTTTATACGCAACTATATTTAGATTTTCCTTTCCGTATGTTTTTTCAATGTATCTGGAAATCATGCCAACAGCCTGTTTTGATAATGTTTGACTGTCAGTACGCATATAAGTGATGTGACCTTGTTCATACAATTTTTGTGCAGCTCTCATAGCTCGTGATGGAGAAAATCCAAGACGTGATGAAGCAGTTTGTTGCATTGTCGATGTTGTAAAAGGTGCCTTTGGTTTTCGCGTTCCAGCTGTTTCCTTTATATCTAGTACCGACCATTTCCCAGATTCAGACTGAGCAACGATGTCGATCGCTTCTGATTCGTCCCAAATTTCTTTGCAGCAGGTTAAGGGAAATTGGATTGAGGATGCTTTGAATTGACCTTCAAGGACATAGTAGACTTCTGGATCAAAAGCACGAATCTCACGTTCTTTTTCCATCAGAATTCGCAGGGCAGGTGATTGAACTCGTCCAGCTGAAAGACCATAACGAACTTTTTTCCAAATAAGTCCAGAGAGATCATATCCAACAAGACGATCCAAAACCCGACGTGCTTCTTGGGCCCGTTTTAAGTCCATATCAACTGTCCGCGGAATCTTGATAGCTTCAGTTACTGCGTCTTTGGTAATTTCATTAAAGGTAACGCGTTTGATCGGGGGAGTATTTCGCCCAAGCTCTTCTTTAATAACTTCTTCCAAGTGCCAAGCAATGGCTTCTCCTTCTCTATCCGGATCGGGAGCAAGTAAAATCTCATCAGCTTTTGCTGCGAGAGATATTAGATTATTGATGACCTTACCTTTTCCTAGTGAGACTACGTAACGAGGAACAAAACCACCATCGATATCGATTGCGTCTTTGTTTGTTTTAGGAAGATCACGAATATGCCCGACTGATGATCGAACTGAATATTCTTTCCCTAGATATTTTTCAATAGTCTTTGCCTTTGAAGGGGACTCTACAATAACAAGTTTCATAATAGTAAATATAAGATGAGTACATACCTTTGTATCAATCTGGCCCATTATTGCCACAGGACGAAAAATTTTGCAAATGAAAGTACGGTAAGCAATAAAATTATTGTTTACCGAACTTCTCTTGACGCAACTCTGTAACAAGCCACTATTCCTATAGTGAATCCTACTATTACAGCAAATAGTACATCCTGTTTTTTCTTTTTTCCCGTTGATTCTCCTCTTTGGTTAGCAGTAGTGGTCCTTCAGTCTTTCCTTTACTCCAATCTTCTCTGCCTATCGTATTTGCTATTTAATCGATAGTATTTTGGCAAATAAAAAAAGAATATAAGTAGATTTTAATCTACTTATATTCTTTTTTTTAATTCCAATACACAAACGGGATTCAACTAATATAAAATTTTGACTCATTAAAATTGATGAGTTGTTATTTTTAATAGTATGCTTTTTTAACAACGATACATCTTTCCAAGTTCTTCTTTGATAAGTCCTTTAATTTCCATAGATGACAAGAGGATGTTGATCTTGATAATGCTGATATTCATGTGCTCTGCAATTTGATTCCTCGAGAGTGGTTTAATCAGTATATTAATAACCTTTTCTTCATCTGGCCCCAGTGCAATAAGCTGAGTTTGTTGAGGGGTTTTTTTACTAAAATTAAAAAAGTCTAATATATTTTCCGCACGAGTTACTGGTGTTGCACCCTCACGAATTAATTCATGAGTACCCTCTGATGTTGGAGAATAAATTGAACCTGGTACCGCAAAAACTTCACGATTATATTCCGTCGCCATTCGGGCGGTGATTCGCGTTCCAGATTTGTTTTCAGCTTCGATGACCAAGGTTGCATGTGAAATCCCTGCCATAATTCGATTTCGTTTTGGAAAACTCCATTTTGTAGATTTGAAATATGGTTCAAATTCAGATAATAAACAGCCACCAGAGGTAATAATATTGTGTGCTAACCCTTGATTCGTTGCTGGGTAGAGTACAGAATCATCAAGTCCCGAACCAGGTATAGCCATTGTTTTCATATTGTTATCAAGAGCTGCTTGGTGAGCAATACTATCTATCCCAAGAGCTAGACCTGAAACTATAACAATAGGGTAACCAGCGAGATCACGTATCAAGTTTTCACAGACTTGTTTCCCATAAGTCGTAAATTTCCGTGAACCAATAACTGTGAGGAATTTATATTCTTCCTGGTCAGGAAATTCACCACGCATATACATTTGTTTTGGCGGGTCGGGTATTTGTTGTAAGAGGTAAGGTATTTTTGAATCTTCCATACGTCCAGTATATCTTACATATCTTTTCTTGAAAAAAAAGTACTTTGGCATACAATAGGGCTATCGATGAAACGGGTAGCACCGTGGAGATACCAATTTGAAAAGTGCCTTTGTATAAATTATTGTGCGGAGGAATATGGGTGGCACCGCGGTTAAATGAGCTACAGAGATTTTCTAAAATCGACAATAGCTAATTTATGCAGATTTTTATTTCGTACTTTTGAAATAAAAATTCTGCTGTTAATCGTCCCTAAAAATTATAAGATGTAATTCTGTATTACAGGATTTTAACTCATAGTTTTTAGATGAATAAGGAACGTTAGTGACTATATTTATCTTATGCGGAGCTTTATAAAAATTATGACTAAAAGGAATTGATTTTTAAAAGCGATAGTTATTGGCAATTTCTGCATATTAAAAACTTATAAAAAGAACCATGTTAGATATAAAATTTATCAGAGAAAATAGAGATCTCGTAAAATCAGCAGCAATTAAGAAACACATCAAGGTTGACGTAGATAAACTTGTTGCTTTGGATAATGATCGTCTTGAACTCTTGCGAGAGATTGAGGCATTACGGGCAGAACAAAACGCAGCGTCTGTAAAAATTGGGCAAGCAGAAGGTGATGAGCGCGAGTCAGCAATTATTGCAATGCGAACTTTAAAAGAAGGTCTTCAGGCAAAAGAAATAGAGCATAAAAAAATTCAAGGTAAATGGCAAGGTTTGATGTGGCAGATTCCAAATATTCCTGATGTGACGGTTCCAGACGGAGAGAGTGATGAGGATAATATCCAGATTAAAATTTGGGGGGAAAAAACGACCTTCGATTTTGAGCCAAAAGGTCATGTTGAAATTATGGAGGCATTGGACATGGTTGATCTGGAGCGTGGTCAAAAGGTTCATGGATTCCGTGGTTATTACATGAAGAACGACGCAGTCCGATTATCATTCGCTATTTGGCAATACGCGCTTGAATTTTTTAGTGCGAAAGGATTTAGCCCAATGATCGCTCCAGCTATCGTCCGAGAGGAAAATTTATACGGTACTGGTCATTTACCAAATGAAGCTGATGACGTCTACGTCACGCAGGATAAGGATTACCTTTCAGGAACAGCCGAAGTGCCAGTTATGGGATACCATTCAGGTGAAATTCTGGAAGAATCTATTTTTCCTATTAAATATTTGGCTTTTTCTCCATGTTACCGTCGTGAAGTAGGAAGTCACGGTAAGGATACCAAGGGGCTTATACGTGTACACGAATTCCAAAAATGGGAACAGGTAGTTTTGTCTGAGGCATCACATGAAAAATCTGTTGAATATCATGAAGAAATTAATCGTAATACCGAGGAGTTCATTGAATCATTAAACATCCCTTATCAAACCGTATTGAATTGTGGGGGGGACCTTGGTCAAGGGCAGGTAAAGAAATACGATATTGAACTATGGGTTCCTGGAGAGGAAAAATATCGCGAGATTTCATCAGCTTCATATTTCCATGATTTCCAAACTCGGCGATTTAATATTCGTTATAAAGATGGTGAAGGAAAAATGCGTTTTGCACACTCATTGAATTGTACGGCTATCCCAACACCGCGAATTCTTGTTTCGTTAATTGAGAATTTCCAGAATGAAGATGGCAGCATTACGGTTCCAGAAGCATTACAAAAGTATATGGGAGAAAAAAAGATTATTGGGAAATAAATTCAGACAGAGTCTGTTTTTTTCTTTCCCTAAAAATCTAGTACAATACAAGTGTGGTTAATAAACGACAAGCTCAGAAAACTCGACGCGAAAAAAAACGAGGAAAGAAAAAAACAATTGTTTCAATAATTGCTCTTTTTGTTGTGGTTGCAAACACTTACTATATTATGAATCATGAATACCTTGCTATTGACCGTGTTATTATCGAAGGTCAACGGACCTTGATTGAAGATGATGTGAGAGAGGCAATTAGTGAGTATCTCGCAGAGCGACCACTTGGTCTCTTGCGGCGTGATAATGTTATTTTTCTTAATACGAACAAGGTACAACGTAGTATCAAAAAAGCTCTCCCTAAAATAGAAGACATTGATATTCGTATAGAAGATGGTGACACATTGATGGTAACTATTGGTGAACGTTCTGCACATTCGCTATGGTGTTTAAATAAAGATTATGAATCAATCTTCGATGAAGAATGCTATTTTGCTGATCAGGATGGACTCTTGTATTCCCGTGCTCCATATTTTTCTGGGAGTGTGTACATGAAGTTTTTTACAGAGCCTGTGTATGACGAAGAAGAAGTTGAAATTAATTACATTGGAACAGAGGTAGAAGTTGTAGATTCTTTTGTAGATTTTTTTGATTTCCTGGAATTATTAGAATCAGAGTATCTTTTGGATGTAACACGTGTTTTCTTTGATGAATTTGACGATGTCAGTTTAGAAATTTCGCGTTTACACAATAAGATCTATTTTGATACGAAACCTATGATTCTCTATAATCAATCAGATTCGTATAAAAAGATTGGTCGTAATATTGGTGTGGTATTGAGTTTTGAAGATTTTGAAAAAGACTTTACATATCGGCCAAGTGCCTTAGAATCGATTGATGTACGATTTGATGGGAGAGTATTCTACACCTTTACCCCTATCGGAGGAAAAACTAACACTTATGATGAAAAAACTTTGGAAAACAATCAAACAGAAGTTATTGAAGAGTAAAACGCCTATCGTCGATCAGGCTGATTTTGTGATGGGATTTTGGAATACGCTCCCAGAGGACTTTGTTATTATGGCACCTATGGCTGATGTTACTGATTGTGCGTATCGCGAGATCATTGCTAAATACTCACGTCATGGAGAACCCCGAGGAGGTCCGGATGTTTTTTATACTGAATTTGTTGCTTCAGATGGATTGGCAAGCGATCAGGGTCGACCGAATCTCATGCATAATTTTAAATACACTGAAAACGAGCGACCTATTGTTGCTCAAATTTTTTCAAATAAACCAGAGAACATAGAAAACGCAGCGCGTATTTGTCGCGAGCTTGGTTTTGATGGAATTGATTTAAATATGGGATGTCCAGAGAAAAATATCTGCAAACAAGGAGCTGGTTGCGGAATGATCCAAACACCAGAATTATTACCAGGAATTATTGCAGCTGCAAAACGTGGTGCTGGGGACATGCCTTTGGCAGTGAAAACGCGTGTTGGATGGTCTCAAAATGAATTAGAAACCTGGATTCCTGCGATCCTTGATTGTAATGTTGCGGCTATTATTTTACATGGTCGAACAAAGAAAGTTATGAGTAAAATTCCAGCAAATTGGGATTGGATTGAGAGGGCAGGAGAGATTGTCCGAGCGTCAGGTAAACCTACTAAATTTATCGGTAATGGTGACGTGCAATCAGTGAAACAAGCAAAAGAATATTCTCAAAAATATAAAACCGATGGTGTTATGATTGCTCGTGCCATTTTCGGAAATCCGTGGTTATTTGATACAGACAAGACTGAGGTCTCAGTAAGAGAAAAATTAGAGGTAATGCTTGAACATACAAAAATATTTATTCGCGAATTAGATGAGCATAAAAATTTTGCTGTTATGAAAAAACACTACAAGGCATACGTTGCAGGTTTTGATGGTGCAAAGGAATTACGTGTAAAACTCATGGAGTCACAATCCTACGAAGAAATTGAAAACCATGCGCTGGCATGGTTAGCAGATAATCCGAATGCGGATCAAACCATGATCCCTTGTTAAATGAAGAAAGAGGTAATACGCCTATTCTAAATTTATGCAGAGCTATTAATTCACCCCACACAGGTGAATTTTTTCAATAGGGCAATATGATATAATGCGAGTATGTCAGAAACTCAAACAGTGCTTTATAGAAAATACCGACCAAAAACCTTTGACGAAGTGTATGGTCAGGAACAAGTCCTTAGAGTTCTCCAGGGATCTCTTGAGACAGGGAAAATTGGTCATGCATATATTTTTTCTGGTCCACGTGGAACAGGGAAGACAACTATGGCTCGTATTTTCGCGCGGGAACTCAAATGTTCAGAAAACGATATTATTGAAATTGATGCAGCGTCGAACCGTGGTATTGATGATATTCGTGCACTTCGAGAATCAGTGAATTCACTACCCTTTGATAGTGAAAAGAAAATGTATATCATCGATGAGGTTCATATGCTTACCAAGGAGGCCTTTAACGCACTGTTAAAGACCTTAGAAGAGCCGCCAAGTCATGTTGTGTTCGTTCTTGCTACCACTGAACTCCATAAGGTTATTCCTACTGTTATTTCCCGTTGTCAAAGCTTTGCCTTTACGTCGCCAACGTATACGGTTTTGAAAGCGATGATTAATGATGTCGTAAAAAAGGAAGGCTACACCATTGATGCTGGATCATTGGATTTGATTGCAATGCTTGGAAATGGATCGTTTCGTGATACCCAGGGAGTATTACAGAAATTGATGTCGTACTCTGCAGATAAAAAAATTACTCGTGATGAAGCAGAGCTTGTGACAGGCGCACCAAGTACAGAAATGATTCACAAGCTCATTACCGCATTGAATAAAAATGATGCGGATACGGCATTGCACACTCTGCACCTCGCAGAGGAAAAACATATCGATGCGTATATTTTTATGCAAATGTTGGTCCACAGCGTGAGGTCTATTCTACAAATTCGTTTCTCACCACAAATGTCAGGTATTCTAAAAAAAGACCTAGGTGAAGATGAATTTAATTTTCTAGAAGGTATCGCACAAGAGAAAAATAATATTCATTCCGAGCTACTCTCACAGCTCCTTGGAGCCTATGCGCAGATGAATAATGCTTATTTGAAATACACACCAATAGAACTTGCAATTTTAAAGATGATCAGTAATAATGGATGACGTTACATTTTGTAACGTTTTTATTTGGCAATGCGCCAGATCGATTTAATTATTCCATTAGACGATCTGACACTCTTGCCCTGATCTCGGTTTAGTTTTCTTAATGTTATTTAAATTATTTCTCTCCTGGGGCTCTGCCTCAGCACGTTTAATAATTTAACGATTTTAAAAAAACTCACCACGAGCTCAAAAACAATATTGCCAGATCGTCTAATGGTAGGACTTCGGTTTTTGGTATCGACTATCTAGGTTCGAATCCTAGTCTGGCAGCTAACAATATTTATCTAAAAATCACCTTATTTTGTAAGTTGTTTTTTGGTTCGAGAATCATCCTAGTATCGTCAAATTTGAGAAAAATAAAAAGAACTCTTTCGAGCTCTCTTTATCTACCAACTTGACTCCTCGTCATCTTCTTCCTCATCTTCATCAGT
>JBLHWN010000026.1:0-8590 GCA_047629175.1 Minisyncoccia bacterium | reverse complement strand
ATGCCGGAACGTTTTGAAGATATCGAAACGCAAACAGGTTTGGTATTAAACCAAGTACGAGTCGTACAACTTGATATTATGGATGGAAAATATGTCTCTGAAAAGACATGGCCTTTTATTTATGGAGCAGATAGAGACCTGGCTGAATTACAAACAGAGGAAGGTAGTTTGCCATTTTGGGAAGACATTAACTATGAACTTGATTTGATGATCGAACGACCAGAGGAAAGTTTGGATACCTGGCTGCACATAGGTGCGTCACGCGTGATTTTTCATTACGCATCAATACATGACTGGGAAAAAATTAAAAACATTGACCATGTTATTCGCAATTTTATTAAAATAGGATGCGCTGTGACGATTCATGACAAGCTTGAAGATATCTACTCATTGATTGACGAAGATGTTATCGATTTCATTCAAGTGATGGGTATTGCAGATATTGGATACCAAGGAGAACCCTTTGCAGATGAATCATTAGATATGATCGAAGAATTAAAGAACCGATACCCGGATCTATTGATTAGCGTAGACGGGGGAGTTTCTATTGATACGATTGGTGATCTTTCTCTGGCTGGTGTTGAGCGTTTTGTTTCAGGTTCAGGTATTTATGGTGGAGGCGTTGCTTCCGAAAACATAGCACATCTGGAAAGTCTGATTGAAGAGAAATAAATATTACGTATGAAACATCACGCAAAATTTCATAAGTATATTGAGGTTGAAAGTGATTTCTCAAGCACTGAAAAATATTCTATTATTTCGTCAATTGATAGTGTTTACAATCGTAAAGTACTTGGACTGGTTCTTATGTTAATAACTTGGAACATTATTGCTCTTATTATTGAATGGACAATTCTAGGTGGTAGTATTTTGGCTGCTCTAGCTCATGGAATGCACTGGAAGTTTATTCTTCCTGAGATTGGGTTTTTACTGGGTAATTTTTCTATTAAATCTTTTTGGGTAAAATCATATATGAAAAAAGATCTAACCTGGGGAGATACATTTTTATCTGCAATACCAAGTGTTGGACCTTTTATTATTCTTGCTAAACTTATTAAGGATAATCCCTTGGTAATGAAGGCGGTGAAGTCCTACGCTGGTTACAAAAAGAAAAAAATACTAAAATTCTAATATTTCCTAAGAAATAACTCTTGCTCTTTGGCAAGAGTTATTTTTGTAATATGTTGCTAATCTAGGAGGGAATTTAAAATTTCAGGCTTTGGAAGAACAAATTAAAATACGTTTTAGAAAAACCTTAAAAATATTTGATTATATTAATAACTATCTTATTGCCTTTGGGGTAATATATACACTAATTACATTTACACAAAGTGATTTACCTAAAAACATTAACGAACTCTTTTTCTTCATATGGAATGAGATTCTCACTGTTGATTTTATAAAAATCTTTTTGGCTGACATGGGAGCGAGATTTGTGGTGTTGTACTATATTATTAGAAGCTATAAGCATGCTTTTTTCTCATCGCTACCTCTAGGTGTTGGTTGGCTGTATATCAAATATCTTTTAAGAAAAAACCCCTAACTGAACAAAGTAGGTTAAGGGTTTTTATTTTTGAAAAATTTCTCGAATTTTTTGAAATGGCGAACGTTTAGAAAATCGTTCTCGAGCTTTCAATGATTTTGAAAATCTCATCTGACTACCTTCACCATGTTTTGTGTAATAAGATTTTCGTTTTTCCTCTGGTAGATTAATGACACGCTTACATTTCTTTGTGCAGGTTGTCTGCATTTTTTCTTCACAAGAGTCACATTGCAGAAATAAAAGATTGCAGGTCAAATTCTGACAATTTACATGGCGATCACATGTGTTTCCACATTGGTGGCAGTTTGAAATAATCTCTCCATTAATATTTTCTGGGTCACGTTCATCAAATACATAATTTGATCCGAGGAATTTATTATCTAAACCTTCTCGTTCAACTTGGTGTTTATAATCAATAATTCCACCATGTAACTGGTTCACATCCTTGAAACCTTTGTCTTTCAAGTAGGCTGATGCTTTCTCGCAACGAATACCACCAGTACAGTAGAGCAGGAGTTTCTTGTCTTCATTTCCAACTAATTCTTTAGCAACTAAAGGTAGTTCTTCTCGGAAGGTATCTACTTGTGGGGTAAGAGCTCCTTCAAAATGACCAATTTCAGATTCATAATGATTTCTCATATCAACAACAATAGTTTTATTATCTTCCATAGCTGCATTGAATTCCTTGGCAGTTAAATGAGTACCAACATTTTCTATATCGTAATCTTCCATTGTTAAGCCGTCAGCAACAATTTGTTTACGAACTTTTACCTGTAGTTTGTAGAATGAAGTTTCGTGATGGACGCCAATTTTCAAAGGGGCATTGGTAAGCTCTGTAATTTCATAAACTTCCTTTTTGAATTGTTCCCAATGATGTTCTGGAACTGACATTTGTGCATTAATTCCTTCGTGAGCTATATAGATTCGCCCAAGGCACTCTAGGTCCTTCCACATGTTGTATAAATGATCGCGCATGGCTTGTGGATCAGTAATAGTTACGTATTTATATAGAGAGACGGTTATACGTTTAAAATCCTCCTTTTGGAGTTTTTTAATTGCTTGTTCTTTGGTTAGTCCGTATTCAGGTTTTTCTCGCACCTTCTGCATATTCCTATCCTAGCTAATTTGGATATTTTTTCAATAAAAAAAAGCTTACGTGTGACGGATACGCGTAAGCTTTGTTGAAAGATGACATGAGCACTTGTGGGTACTAACAGAGGTCTTTCTAAATTATGTTACAAGGTTTTTAGATTAAAAGAGTGAAATCATTCCAACCTTAGCGACGAAAAGAACTTCTAATCTCACCTGTACCATAATTATGTAATGTAATTACCTTCTATTTTTTTTGAGCGTATGTGCTTTTTAAGTAATGGTTTTGGTGTGTATTCTATTTCAATTAATACAAATAGATTCTATTGGCTTTACCACCTATGCTTATTATTAAATAAAGATAATTATGTCAATGAACGTTTGTTTCATAATAGAATTTCAAATATATATGTCAAACAACTATCAAGATATAAGTTTGGTATAATGTTTCTATGACAGATGAACGAATTAAAGAATTAGAAATCAAAGCAAACGATATTCGTATTTCGATTATTGATATGCTCGAAGACGCAGGGTCAGGTCACACTGCTGGACCATTAGGTATGACTGATATTTTTACTGCTTTTTACTTTGAATTACTTAACCATGATCCACAAAATCCTGATTGGGAAGAACGCGATCGATTGATCCTTTCAAATGGGCACATTGTACCTGTTCGTTACGCAACCATGGCTCATGCTGGATATTTGCCGGTAGATGAATTAAAAACATTACGTAAATTTGGTAGTCGTCTTCAAGGTCATCCTGAACGACATAAATTACCAGGACTTGAAAATACCTCAGGTCCACTAGGAACTGGAATCGGCCAGGCATCAGGAATGGCACTTGGGCTCCGTATGGATGGAAAAAAGAATCGTGTCTATTGCCTCACCGGTGACGGAGAACTTGATTGTGGAAACATTTGGGAGTCTGCAATGTTTGCAGCTCATCATAATCTCTCAAACCTAACGGTTGTTGTAGATCGAAATAATATTCAGATTAATGGAATGACTGAAAATGTTATGAAGCTTGGAGATTTACGTGGTAAATGGGAATCATTCGGTTGGCATGTGATTGAAGTAGATGGACATAATATTGAAGGGTTTGTTGATGCTGTTCATCAGGCAAACGCAATTCAAAACAAACCTACGTGTATTATTGCTCATACTATCCCTGGAAAAGGAATCAAAGAAATTGAAAACGAATATGAATGGCATGGTAAGCCACCATCAGCAGAAGAAGAGCAGCGATTTCTAAAAGAGCTTCGAACATTAGGAGGTAAAATAGAAGCGTCTCACGCAGAATATTATGATTAATCAAAACTTACATTTATATAACAACCTATTTGATACAGAGTCCTTGGGCAAAGCTGCGACACGTGACGGGTTTGGAAAAGGACTTGTTGAGGCAGGAGAAAAGGACGAACGAGTCGTAGTACTCTGTGCTGACCTAGCTGAGTCAACGCGAGCTCACTGGTTCAAGGAGAAATTCCCAGAACGATATGTGGAATTAGGGGTGGCTGAACAAAACTTAATGACGGTTGGATCAGGTATGGCAAATTATGGGAAGGTCCCATTTGTGATGTCTTACGCTGCGTTTTCACCAGGACGAAACTGGGAACAGATTCGCTCAACCGTTGCGTTGAATGATGTCCCGGTAAAGATAGTAGGGGCCCACGCAGGGGTCTCAGTTGGTCCTGATGGAGCAACACACCAGATGCTAGAAGATATTGCTCTTACGCGTGTTCTACCTAATATGATCGTTGTTGTACCAGCTGATAGTGAGGAGGCGCGAAAGGCAACACTAGCCATTGCTGGAAATGATAAACCTTCATATATTCGTCTTGCTCGTGCAAAGACACCAGTTTTCACAACATCAGAAACACCGTTTGAAGTTGGTAAGCCTCAGGTCGTTTATCAATCAGAAGGTCCAACAATTGGAATTATTGCCTGTGGTTCATTGGTGTACCAATCAATCCTCGCTGCAGAAGCTCTCAGAGAAGAAGGTGTTAATGTTTCAGTTATGAATCTTTCAACAATCAAACCTATGGACGAAAAAGCTGTTTCAGAATTCGCACAATCAGTAGGTCATATTGTGACTGCAGAAGAGCATCAGATTCATGGAGGAATGGGATCAGCGGTTGCTGAAGTACTTGGAAAATTAGCCCCAACAAAGATGTCATTTATTGGTATGCAAGACCGTTATGGTGAATCAGGAGACCCTGATGAATTATTGGAGCACTTTGGATTTACTAAAGAAGGAATTATAAAACATATTAAGGAGCACCTAGCTCAATAGGTATAATGCGGAAAGCAACAATACTGTTTCTTATATTGATTGCTGGTGGAATATTTGTTTTTAGTTTTCTAGCAAAACCCAATTCAGAAAAGAAATATAAGTCTGTGCAAATTGAAATGTCCGAAGAAGAAGTTATTGAAACGATCTTTAAAGAAGAACTTTATCAATAAGAAAAAGCCTATTCAGGCTTTTTCTTATTGCTCGATTCTAGTTGCTCTAGTAATGAAATTATTTCTTCAGGCATTTTCGCCTTACTTCTGTTGTAGAGATCTTTCTTTTCGACGAGCTGTTCTTCAAGGTATTTTATAGTTCTTGGGTTTTCTTCTGTTGCTAGGGAACCTTCTAGGTCAATTAAATGCATAAAAAGATTAATAGCTAAGTTAGGATTCAGTAAATCTTTCCCTGCATACTCTTTTGCAAATTTACTAATCTTTTCAATGAGTTCATTTTGCAGCAACTCAAGATCACTAATGATATTGCCTTCCTCTACTTGCTTCTTTAGGATTTCGTTTATCGCCATATCTTGGCTAGGAGAGGTATCGAAAAGCTCTGTTGCAGATACATGTTCAATTAATAACTTATCGGGAACGGCATTAATAGGTTGATTAAATTTTTTCATATCTAAGTTCATAAATTAATTATACCTTATTTTTTAAACAAAAAACCAACTTTAAGCTGCTGGTTTATGTTCTTGCTCTTCAAGTTTTTCTAGCTTGTCTTTCCATTCCTCGAGTCGAGTCGCAGTATCGTTTGTTGATCCAAGAATACCTTCTTTTGTTGATTTATCTTCAAGGTAATCAACCATCTCTTTTGTGTATTTTTTATCGACGTTTGGATTTTCAAAAACATTCATAGACTAAATCTTCTCAGGCTTATAGTCTTCTGGTGCATTTGCAAGAAATTCTTTGAGTTGTTCTTGTGTGAGAAGTCCTTCTTGAGCTCCAATATATTGGACAACATTCATTGAATTAATTGGTCCCCATGATAATGCCTCAGCAACTGTTTTCCCGTGACCAAGTGCAATAGTGAAAGTCGAGGAGAATGAATCACCAGCACCCGTTCGTTCAACTGGTGGTTGTGGATCTGGATAGATTCGGTGGAACCAATATTCGTTATTATATGAATCATAGGCATATGCTCCATCAGGTCCATCAGTAATACATACAATTTTTGGTCCAAGATCATGCATTTGTTTCAAAAGGTCTTTTACATTATCTGACTCAGTTTCAAGAATCTTTTGAGCTTCTTGAATATTACAAAAGAATACTTCGGTTGCTGCATAAATATCGGCTAATTTTTCTTTTCCAAGGGAAATCTGGAATGTTCCAGGTTGGAATGCCATTTTGATATTTTTTTCAGAAATCCATTTTGCAATGTCAGAGTGGTATTCCATAGAATCTTCACCTACTGAAGAGAAATATACCCATTTTGGAATCATACCTGCTGTTTGACCTCCAAGATCATAATTATAGTCTTCATGTTTAATAAGAATAGTTCGTTCAGCTTTAAATGATAAAACATAGTGGTAATTAGTAGTTTTACCATCTTCGATGGTGACATAATCAGTGATCACACCATTTTCCTTGAGAGCTTCGATACATTCTTTTCCAAAATCATCGTTACCTAGGTGAGTCATGGTTGATGATGCAAGTCCAAGTCGAGCTGCAGATACCGCAGCATTAGGCCCATTTCCAACAGCTTTTACAATTTTTACGCTGTCATATGGGATTTTGTCTCCAAATCTCATTTCAAGCATCTCAGTGCCGTTATGTGTTTCTACCTTAGCATCTTGTAACTTTATGAAGGCATCAATAACGATATCTCCTATTGCTAAAAAGTCTATGTTTTGTTCTTTTTCCATGTATAAATTATAACACAGGCCCACCTATGACACTCATGGTATAGTATTTAATATGAAAACATTAAAAAAACATTTACAGGACGCTCAGGAAAATAAACGAGCAATTGCCCACTTTAACGTGGCAAACTCAGACATGTTGATGTCAATTTTTGCAGGTGCATTAGAACTATCAGAGGAGTACGGAGAAAAAGTACCACTAGTTATTGGAGTGTCCGAAGGAGAACGAGATTCGTTTGGTGTTACGCAAATTGTAGACTATATTTCAAGTTTACGTAATGAACACGATTACCCAGTCTTTTTGAATGCAGACCATACGTATTCAGTAGAACGCAGCTGCGAAGCTATTGATGCTGGTTTCGATATGGTTATTTATGACGGGGCAAAGATTTCACATGAAGAAAACCTAGAGAATACAAAGAAGGTGGTTGCTTATAGAAATGAAGTAAACCCCGCATGTCTTGTTGAAGCAGAATTTGGATTTATTGGAGGAGGGTCAAATATTAAAGATGAAATTCCTGATGGAGTATCAGAAGAGACTATGACCAAACCTGAAGAAGCAAGAGATTTTGTTAATGCCTCAGGTGTTGAGGTGCTAGCTCCTTCGGTTGGAAATATTCATGGTATGGTGAAATCTGGTAATCCAGCACTAAATCCAGAACGAGTAGCTGCTATTTTAGAAGCAACCAATACTCCTTTAGTTCTTCATGGAGGTTCTGGTTCAACTGATGAAGATTTCGTTTCAGTTATTAAATCAGGTATTTCTCTTATTCATATTAGTACTGAATTGCGAATTGCATTCAGAAAGGGAATTGAAGAGGCGTTTAATGAGGATGCTGACCAACTGGCTCCATATCGTTATTTCACAAAGGCAAACGAAGCCGTGAAAGCAAAAGCAAAAGCACGAATGAAGCTTTTCTGGGGAGAAAAATAAATAAGAAATATAGATATTTGACAAATCATAATTATATTATATAACTGTGGATAACTTGTTGACCATATCTACTATTGCTTGTATTGTATTTGAAGTTCTCGTTTTGAGGACTTTTTTAGTTCCGGAGTTTCGCGAAGCACATATCGCAATTTATGACACAATATATATTACCTAAAAAAGTTATTACTAATGCATTTCTCATGAATGCATATAAAACACTTATTATTATTTACTCGGTCTACATCTCAGTTGCCGCTCCAGTGTTCGCATTGGATGTTGATGCACCTTTAGGTGGACAGTCATTTACTCAAATTTTGTTTGATGATACTGCCACATTGGCCCGAGAAGCGTTCCAAGAACAACAACAGGTTGATCTAGAGCGTGTTGAAAAAATTCGTGCGTATTACGCGCGATACAACCTACCCCTACAGCATGAAGCAGAACATTTTGTTGCTGCTGCAGATAAACATGATATTGATTGGCGCCTTGTTGCGGCAATTGGATTCATTGAGTCTACAGGTGGTAAGTTTGCTTGTCAGACGGCGGATTACTCTGCTTTTGGTTGGGGATCATGTACGATCAACTTTGATTCATATGCTGAATCAATTGATGTTATTTCTATGAACCTTGGAGGACATAATCCAAACACAGCTATGTACTACGCTGGAAAAGATATCAGAGGAATTCTTTGGTCATATAATCCAGACACTATTCGAAAAGGATATGGTGACATGGTAATGAAGCAAATGGAGATTATTGAATATCAACAAGCATAAAAAAAGCGGCTCCTGGAGCCGCTTTTTACTATAATTCGAATCTCATTTGAGCTGCTTTTTGAGCTAATGTTGATGGATTATATTTACTTATT
>JBLHWN010000025.1:0-8739 GCA_047629175.1 Minisyncoccia bacterium | reverse complement strand
GTCCGCTCGGAAGGATTTGACCAGGAGTCCTTATTTTCATGAATGAAAATATAGGCTCACGGCCCTGACTCGACCACAACTTCCCTTTGGTCAGTTGGCTTTGCAGCCTCCGTCTTTCAAGTCCTCCGAGCAGAAAAAAATAACCATCTAAATATAATTATATTTAGATGGTTATTTTAAATGTCCGCTCGGAAGGACTTGAACCTTCGACCGTCGGCTTAAAAGGCCGCTGCTCTACCAGCTGAGCTACAAGCGGGAATAACTGGTAATATACTAAATATATTAGGTTTTTATTTAAGCCAAAGCTTAAAAGGCTGGAAAATAATTCCCCAAATTATTTTCCCTCTCCCACCTGAGCTACAAGCGGGAACAGAAGGTACTATAGGAAAAATGGTATAAAAAGTCAACAAAATAAAGGAAGATTTATGAAAATATGCTACTATCAAAATATATGATATTAATATGGATTTTAGTCCTGGCAGCAAGTCTTTTTGGGCTTATCAAATCAGCAGACTACTTTACTGAATACAGTGAGAGAATTGGGTTACTTTTAGGTATGAGTTCCTTTATTGTTGGAGCAACAATTGTTGCAGTGGGGACCTCTCTTCCAGAGCTTGTATCTTCATTATTCGCATTAGGAGCCGGAGAGATAACCTTTGTTGTCGATAATATTGTTGGCTCAAATATTGCGAATGCCCTTCTTATTTTAGGAATTGCTGGAGTTGTTGCTAAAAAGGGACTCAAGATAACGACCTCCCTTATAGACGTTGATCTACCATTCTTTTTTATGTCTATGGCAATATTCGGATATTTTGCCCTCGATAAGGTTATTTCGTTCCAAGAAGGAATTGCGTTACTTATTTTCTTTGTTATCTTTATTATTTATAACATCAAATCTGAACCAAACGAAGAAGATGCAGATGAGATGGCTGATATTGCAGGTCGCCATAAAGACGGGAAAGAGAATATGGGTAAATATATTCTTATCATTATCGCAAGTATTGCGGTACTGGCAGTCTCTGCAAAATACATGATTGATAGTATTCTCATGCTGTCAGAACTATTACATATTTCGTCTTCAACGCTTACTATTACCGTTGTTGCCTTTGGTACCTCATTACCCGAAATCCTCACCTCTGTGGCTGCGGTGAGGCGCGGTAACCACGGTATGGCTGTCGGGAATGTATTGGGTTCAAACACCTTTAACCTCCTCTTGATCGCTGGAATTCCAGCGATGATAACACCATTAGCAATTAACCCTGCAACGTTCACTATTGGGTTACCGTTCTTGGTTATTGCGACCTTCGTCGCAATCTTTGTAATGTTTGATAACAAGATTCGGCCATGGGAAGGAATTGCTATGTTATTCTTTTACCTCGTATTTATTGCAAAAATCATCGGAATTATGTAATCATTTTTGAATACTCTGCTAAAAAAAACCCAGCGTAGCTGGGGTTTTTAGTATAAGAATCAATGACTATTCAAAAACAACTTCCTGGATATCTTGACCTTTATTATTTTGCAGTATCAATTTTCTTTCTTTTAAGAAAATTTTAAGAGCGGTATTCAACTCCGTTTGGTACCCCCAAATGGCATATCCTTTTAGGAATTTTTTTTCTATCACGTGCGCTACATTTTTTTTTATTTTGAGGACAAGTTTAATTGCCTCAAGCCCGCTTGATGGGGTCATAGATCGAAATACTTGATTTCCTTTTTTTTCGTAGGAATCAATTTTTGGAGCTTTTTCTTGCATGGGTTATAGTTTTAAAGTTAATTTACATTGATTAAACCATAAAAAAACTATATAGACAAGATAAACTTCTCTAATTCAATATCCAACGTCGAATGCGTATCACGATTGTGAAACATATGTGTGAGTTTCTGGGACATTCCCTTAATTTCATCAAGGCTAAATTTTGCTGCACAACCAGAAGTCTTTTGGTACACAAAAGGATTCATACCTGGATTGGTATCAGAAGATTTTACTAAAGCTAGATTCTTGATCTGCCAGAATAAAATTCCATGGATTTCCTCTGGGCTGCCATTTTTTACAGCATCTTGAAATAACAACCACAGTTTCTTTTTATCGCGAGCTCCTAGTGCATCGGTGAGAGAAAACATATTAAATGACTCGGCCTTTATTTTTACTTCTTTTCCAAAGTCTTGAATAGTTGCTTCAACTTTTTCAAAATTCTTTATTATGGGTTTGGTGACTGATTCTTCAGAGAAAATAAAAATATTATCTGATTCAGCAAAACCTGGTAGCAGAGCTTTCAAATCAAGAATGCGACATACATCGTAAATAACATAGAGCTCCTTTTCACCAAAGAGTCCGGTTTGAGTTGAAACAACTTGGGCAATTTCGACGTCTTTAATGTCGTTGTCATGAATATGTTGAGAGTGTAGTGAGTGTTCTTTTGCCAGGGTTTGAATAGCAGATTTACGACCACTGGATTTTCCATGAAGGAGATATAGCATCTTTCTATTATAACGAGATCCTTGATCGTGGTCGAGGGTAAAATAAAAAACTGCTTTCGCAGTTTGTTATTTTAACTCTCCCCAATGCTTTCCTGCAGAGTAATGGGCAATTAGTGGCACTGGTGATTCATACTTCAAATACGAATTCCGCAATGCTCCTTTCATGATCTCATCTGCCTTCTTTGAGAATGCTTCTACAAAACTATCCTTCACTTCGTAAATGATTTCGTCATGAATTTGAAGAATCAGTTTCGCATCTATCTTCTTTGATTCTTGCTCTAGCCATTCGTTAATTTGGACCATGGCGAGCTTGATCATGTCAGCACTTGTTCCCTGAATAGGCGCATTCAATGCCATACGTTCCGCCATTGCTCTAATAAATCCTAGTTTAGAATTGATGTTTTTAAATTGACGCTTACGACCAAACAAGGTCTGTGTGAATCCGGTCTTTCGTGCGTGATCTTTGGTTGCCTCCAGGTAGGCTGTTGCCTTTGGAAACTGCGTGAAGAATCCATCATGGAATGTTTGAGCTTCTACCCGTTCTCCTCCCATTTGTTTACGTAATGAATTCACTCCCATTCCATAAAGGATTCCAAAGTTAACAATCTTTGCCTTTCGACGAAGTTCGCGATCTACCTTGTCTATTGGAACACCTCCAATCATTGAAGCAACCGCCGAGTGAATGTCCTGACCATCAGTAAAGATTTTGGTTAGGACTGGATCTTCAGAGAGCATTGCTAAACATCGCAGTTCAATCTGAGAATAATCGAGTGATACTAATTGTGTTCCTTTTTCAGCAATAAAACCTTCACGTATTTTTCTTCCTAAATCGGTCCGTGTTGGAATATTTTGCATGTTTGGATTACGTGATGAGAAGCGTCCTGTTACCGTTCCATTTTGCAGGAACTCTGCATGCAATCGCCCGTCATCAGCAACCATATCAGGAATGTTATCAATGTACGTTGAGAGCAATTTTTCGAGCTCTCGGTATTCCATAATCAACTGAATAATTTCGTGTTCACCATGGAGTTTCTCAAGTGTTGCAACATTGGTTGAATAGGAACCTGTTTTTGATTTCTTAATACCTTTTGTTGGTAAATCCATGTCTTCAAATAATATATTTGAAAGTTGTTTTGGAGATTTAATATTGAATTCTGACCCAGCGAATTTGTGGATTTTCTTAACCAGTTTATCAAGTTCTTTATGGTAATCGGCAGAAAGTTTTGTAAAGAATTTTTGATCAACAAGAATTCCATTCTCCTGCATATTTTCAATCACCAATGTTAATGGCTTTTCAATATGTTCGTACACCTTGTTCACCTCTTCGTCTTTTTTAATTTCTTCTGCAATAGACTTTTGAGCTGTTGTTGCATTTTTCTCTCCTGAGTGCTCCTTGATTGCTTCTAGGTCAGCATTCGTCTGATCAGAATCAATGAGCCATAATTGCAGAGCTGTTTGTTTTAAATCTTCATCACTAAGCGTTGTCTGTTCTTCTGCTGTTGGTTCTTTAACCAGAGTCGACATTCCTAGTGATGATCGTAATTTCCCTGGTAGTGCTCGTAATTCATACGTTTCAAAAATCTCAATTGCTCGATCAATATCTACCGCGTCTTTCCATGAATGTTCTGGGATCTTGAATTCTATAGGAGCGTCATGACGGATCGTTGCTATAACTTTTGAGAATTCTGCTTCTTCTTGACCTTCTTTTATTAATCCAACCATACGAGACGTCATGCCTGTTGCGAGCAATCCTTCATCTCCCTTCTCTAGATCTGCATACACCTTTTCTATCGTTCCATATTTACTAATAGCGAGTGTTGCGGCCTTGTCTCCAATTCCTTTGATACCAGGAATATTGTCAGATGGATCACCACGGAAAGCCTTGTAGTCGACGATTGATAATGGCTTAAAACCAAAACGATCTTCTACAGCCTTTTGGTCATAGATAATAGTATCGTTTAGTCCACGCTTCAAGGTATATACTTGTACACGTTTTTTATCTACCAGTTGAAGCGTATCCATATCACCTGATGCGATCAGAATATTAACATCCTTGTTACCTTTCAATTGGGTTGCGATGGTTCCTAAAACATCATCCGCTTCAAATCCAGGTGCATCATAGATAGGAATTGAAAATGCTTCACAGATATCACGCGTTGGATTAAATTGCATCTTCAGGGCTTCATCAGTTTTTGATCGTCCGCCTTTGTAATCGGCAAATGATTCATGTCTAAACGTTGGTCCAGGTAAATCGTAACAAGCAACAATATGGTCAGGTTGAAATTCATCAATTATTTTTAACACCATCATTCCGAAACCATAGATGGCTCCTGTAGGACGACCATCACGCGTCATAAAGTCTGGCATAGCATGATACGCACGGTGAATAATAGCATGAGCATCAAGCAGTACTATCAATTGTTTGTTGGAAGGTTTTTTCATAAGTTTATGACTCCATTGTACCATGCAAAAAACCAGTGAAACTGGTTTTACGACAACAAAGGAGGAACAATACCTACTACAAAAAAATATTTTTTGTAGTAGGTATTTTCCGAGCGCCGTTGAGACAAAAAATCAAAATAACCAAGTGACTCTCTATTAAAGGTCTTTTATTTTTGAACTATTGCCCGAGAATGGTCCTTGTTAATAGTCATTGAGATTGAGATTGCATTTGGCAGATTAATACCGGTTACCATTTCTGGCCACTCCATAACAACGAATACGTTTGGATTATTAATAAGCTCATTCCACCCCAGATATTCCAATTCTGATTTTGATTCTAAACGATAGGCATCAACATGAATGAGTTTTTTAACCCACGCATGTTCGTTAACTTTATATTCTTTTTGAATAACAAAGGTTGGACTTGTTATCGTCTCAGTAATACCAAGATGCTCTGCGAGATGCTGAACCAAAGTTGTTTTACCTGAGCCTAAATCTCCTGATAATGTTAGTATTCCCGCCTGTTCATTTTGCTCCAAAGAATCTAAAAAACTTTTGGACCAACTATGCAATTCTTCTATACCATTAATCGTATATTCCATATTTAAACTATAAACCAATAGAACAAAAAGATAAATGAGTAAATGAACAAAGTGAATATTAGGAATTTAGTTACAGCAAAAACACCGTGAGGTGTTTTTCTTGCCTATAGAGGCGCCGTAAAATAGAACGAGTGTTACTAAGTATCTATTTGGAAGGCCCCTGCATAAACTCAGAATAGTCGTAAACTCCTTTCTTTGGTTAGCTCTTGAGGTGCTTAATCTCGATTAGGTCGATATGGTGCATACCCATCGTTTTGTGGAGCAGTCTGAGGCGTTGGTGGCACGTACGGTGCTTCTGGCTCAATGTACATTGGGGCTTGTGTTTGTGCATATCCATTGTTTTGTGGCGCTCCCAAATATTGTGGAGCAGGTACGTAACCAGCATATGCTTGAGCTCTCATTTCTTCTCGCTCTAGATATAACCACCTTGCTACCAAGAAGATAATAAAGAGTCCAAGTAAGATAACAAGCCATCCAAGGAAGGTAATATTAGCTAGTCCAAATACTGAAGCCGTAACTCCAGCAACTTGAATACCATATTCATTGATATCCCAATCAGTCGCATTTTCACGTGCTTTGTTAATTGGATTATCGTATGACAGTTCGGCTTCTGCTGTAACCAAGTTTCCGACAGTTCCACGTTCTACAATCCCTCGAACCATTAGGGATCCATCTTCCCCGGGTCTATTGTTTTCAAAATCAATTCCATCAAGCTCGTCAATAGTAAAGTAGATAGTATTTTGATCTTGATCAAACCGTCCTCGAGAAATATCAATTACTTGAATTTCTGGAGGCATAACTACTTTCAAATTTAGATCATCAAGGTCAATTTCTGAAACGTTTTCCCATGTAATGGTATATTCGACGTTTTCACCTCGCACCACTACTTCTTCTTCGTCATTAATGTCGAGACGAACAAGTGAGATCCCAAGACCAAGACTTAATGGGTCAATTTCAGTTGCATCAGCAACTACCACCACTGATGGTAGTGTTGGTCCTCCTGTTGTTGGAGGAGTGTTAAAACATCGTACTGAACCTTTGTCAGTTCCATAGGCAGTTTCAATAACTGCTTGTACACAATATTGTGTATTTACTGCAAGATTAGTAAAGCTGTGAACACATGCTCCAAATCCAGTTACGTTATATGTTCGCGTGCTTCGCCCAAGTGATGATGTTCGCCCATAATCAAATCGACATGTTCCTGAAGAAGTATTTGTAACATAGGTACCATTTAGCACAGCAGAGTTCGTTCGAATATTTGTAATGTTATCAGTAATAATAATCGGTGTTTGCCCTGAGGGAATGTTTGTTCCAAGTGTTCGGAAGGTCCGCGTTGTATCACAATCATCAGGTGTACACGCTCGGTACAGGTATGAAGTATTTGGAGATAATCCAGTTACTCGCTCACAGAAGCTTACTTCGTTTCGTTGACGAATTGGTGTGTTGTTATATGAGCTTTGGTTTGAGGTGCGGAATTCAATCCATGTTTGAACTGAGCCTCCTCCATCATCAACCAAGTCAGCACACATTTCAGCTGTTGATTGGGTCACATTACGTGGTGATTGAGTTTCGATTTCAGTATCATTATTGTTATTGTTTCCACTGTTATCGTTGTCAGTGTAAAAATCTTCCACTCCTCCACATTCAAGTCGTTCGTCACCATTAGATTCTTCATACTCTACACACATTTGATAGTAGTATCTTTCGTCTTCTTCAAGAGAGGTAATTCGTTCGTCAAAATCGTCAGAACTATCAAAGTTGTTACGAACAAATTCAACTTCGAATTCATCGTTATCTTCATCGTCCCGCGCTTCATCATAAGAATCGTGATCATCTTCGGTATCTCGAATTTCGTCTTCATCTTGACCGTACACAAAGAATACAATTCCGTTGTTAAAGTCATTCATGTCAATGTATCCACGTAGTTTTGCTGAATCTTCATCAACATCTCGTGGTGAATCAGTATTAGCATCAGGACGATCGTCTCCTCCGCCTCCATTATCATCTGTAGTAAACTCTTCACGATCTCCTGAAATAATTTGGTTGTTTTCATCACGTGCACATGCTTTGTAATAATAGGTTCGGTCAGGTGTTAATTGTGAGCCTGAGAATACATATTCAAAGTCGTCACCTGGTCCTCGTGGAATACTCCAGTCACTTGGAAATGTTTCCGTATCACCTGAACATGTTAGTGAACTGTTTTCTTCTTTCCAGACAAAATATACGTAGGTCGTTTCTCCAGCTAGCACATCACCATTAATGGTTGCTGTATTATCTGATAGGTTTGTTGCTTGCGCAGTGTAAATATAAAGGTCATCAGTAGTAATTCCACACTCTCGTGTTTCTAAAGGTTTTGGGCCTGGAATATTAATGAAACATGCATTATCTGAAACAATGTCGTTTCCTGGGAATCGGTGACATTCGTAATCAAGTGTTTGCATATTATTCACACATGACCCCCAATTTCCTGGTTGCCATTGATAAGTGTATGTTGTTGTCACATCATCAGTATCAAACAATTCAACGTTACCTGACGTAATATCACCACTAAGATCACCACACGCAATATAGTAGTAACGTGTGTCTGAGTTTAAGCCTGAAATATCAGCATCAAAGTTGTTGTTTGGCCCATCAAGATTGTTTGGTCCACCTGCATAACTATAACTTGAGCTTGTACAATTTACATTTGAACTCGTGCTGTATCGGAAAAACATATCTACATTTTCCCCCGAAACAAGTCGTCCATTAATTGTTGCTGAATTTGTGGTTATATTGTCATCGCCAAGTGTTGTTACTTCAACCACTGGTATAGATGCGAGAGTATAGAAATCAAACCGATCTCCTGAAGCATCAGGTTCACCTGATGCTTCAGCACAGGCCTTGTAGTAATAACGAGTGTTTGGTGTTAATCCATTTTTTGTTTTACTAAAACTGAATCCAGTATCATGAGTTCCTGAAATATTATTTCCATTAGTATGTAAAAGGTTTGAACAACTTGGATTTGAACTCGTACTGAGTGCAAAACCAACGGTAGCATTTTCTCCAGAGCCTAGATATCCTTTTAGTAACGCTGAATCTGTTGTTACATTAACTTGTTCTAGAGTATCCACAATTAAATCAACCGAAGCAACCGTTGTATCGATCACTCGGAATGTCGCAAATACGTATCCTTGGTCACACCAACCATCTCCCCAATCATGAAGAGTACCAATCGTTG
>JBLHWN010000024.1:0-9531 GCA_047629175.1 Minisyncoccia bacterium | reverse complement strand
ATATGTTTGATTATAAAGAAATGATCTTTAAAAAGAAATATCAAACGCTAGGAATGATTGTTTTACCAATTGGTATTTTCCGCATATTTATTTCGGTTGTATTGTTTCCGTTATCAATATGGCTACTTATTCTCCCTTTGTGGCGCTGGTTTGAAAAAATATCTCTTGTTGGATATTCTCCGTCGTTTTCGTGGTCTGTTGATTGGTTCTTTGTAAATGTTTCGCAAATTCAAATTTTTACTATTCTTGGATTTCTTTTCTCGATTATGACGATCTGGATTGGTAGGGAGCTCGTTGGGGATAAACGTAAATTTACGATTGATATTTTCTATATGTTTTTCATGTATACCTTTATTGCACCGATCTGGTTAATTAAGTCTTCATACAACGCTCTTCGTTCGAAGAAAGAAAGCTGGCGTTAAGTTGGCTTTTTTGTAGAATAGAAAGTATGAATACTGATCGAAAAAAATATCTTATTGTCCTCCTAATCACTGTTGGGATCTTTATTGTAGTCTTTGGGCTTGTTGCCTTGATTAACAACACTCGTTTAGCAAACATTGATGATCTGCAACGCCAAATCACAGCAGACCTTATTGCTACAGAAACTCAGTTCGACTTATTGAAAACGGCGCCGTGTAGATCAATTGAAAACACGATTTTGTCTCAAGAACTTGATGAATTTGGACGTAAGCTTGATTTCGCACAAGACAGTCAAGGTTCAACTGATACTGATGTTATTCAGTTAAAAAAATACTACTCACTCCTTCAAGTTAAAGATTACCTTTTGATGGAAGAATTCGCAGGAAAATGCGATATTGAAATTAATTCAATTTTATATTTCTATGGATATGATTGTGACGACTGTATCCAACAAGGGCTCGTATTAACCGAATTTAAAAAGCGTTATCCAGAAATGAGAATTTACTCTTTTGATACAAATTTGGATTTCTCTGTAATTAATACTTTTGCTAGTTTGTATGAGTTTGGTGATGAATATCCAGCTCTCATTATTAATAACGAAACCTACCAAGGACTCCAAGGCTTGGATGCACTAGAGGAAATTTTCCCAGAGGTTGTAGAGAATAAATTAACCCAAGAACGTTCAGAAGACGGTATTGAATATATTCTTGATCTAGATGACTACCAAGACCTTTCAATTAAAGATATTTCATTCGGCCGAGAGATTAATGGAACCTACGAATATTTCATATCGGCAACAGAGGGCGAGGAACCAGATCTACTTGAACTTCTTTTTGATGAAGAAACAGAGGACTTTTTCGTAAATGAATAATATGAGAAAACTCGGGCAGGGTTGGCAGGTAACAGTTCATGAGTATACGGATACTGTTGTATATAAAAAGCCACACACAAGTTTTTTTGTTGCGGCTAAAAGTATTCTTAAAGACTATCCATCTATTGTGTTGAAACCTCATAAACTTTTGAAATTTGTAAAAAACCTTCGTGCACAACAGCTAAATTCACTTACTCAAATCTCACTACGACATGATATATCTACGCATCTTGGAGATCCAGTTATTGAAAAATCAGGCACGTACTATCAAAACAAGGTAATACCAATGAACCAATATATTAAAGGTATCTCAAAAAATGATTTTGAAACGCTTGTTGTTGATTACGCAGATTTCGTTAAGTATCTTTCTCGAGAAGGAGTGTTAGACAAGAGCTGTAACTTCTTGAAGAATTTCGGAATCAATAATAATGGTGATCCTGTTTTGATTGACCTTGGCGAATTGTATTTTGATGCACAAGAGATAAGGGAGCAAATTAAAAGAAAACCGTGGGCACGCCCACAGTTTTTATTACCCTTGAGTGATTGGCAGAGAGAGGAGTTTTTGAAGGTGATGGAGGTGAGGTTTACCGTGCAATAAAGAGTTCGTCCGCATGTAAAATGAGATGCATTTTTACGCTGGTCATAGCTCCTCTGTGCTGCTTGGCGACCAGGCAATATGGAAGTAGTTACGGGTTCACTGGATGCATAATTTTATTCTCACTACGTTCGTGAATATTTATGCCCAGCATAAATCTGACGGAACCAAACTGTTGATCTGCATAAAAGAAGAAACACTAGCAAAAGCTAGTGTTTCTTCTTTTTGGAGCCATCTGTCGGGTTCGAACCGACGACCTATGGTTTACAAAACCATTGCTCTACCAACTGAGCTAAGATGGCGAAACTAAACTATAGAGAGTTTAGAAATCATATACTTATTTTTCGAGGCAATGGTCTTGTACAAAACCGAGCTTGAAATGGCATTCAGTCATTTCACACCTCTCCCTTCTGAGCTACGATGGCGAAATGGTCGCCATACTTTGACTATGAAGATAGCAATACTCTTAGGATGAATCTAGTCCTCTTCATTCATCGTCTGGATAAAGATTGAGCCTTCTTGTGTTTTTGTTTCTGGGTGAAATTTTTTTCGTACCAGAGAACGAAATTTATTCCCTTGTGATTCAAGTTTAGAAGCAAACTTTAAGAAATATGATTTACCTAAATGAGTTACATGTTTTCTTAGAGCTTTGGAGTGATTTTTTGTCTTTTTGAGTTTTTGCTCAAAGTGAACACTATCGATACTACACAATTTTTTAAGTATCTGCAATAAGGAATTTTCTGTTTTTTTATATTCAATAATGATCACGATACTGATTCCAATCATTGAAGCAATAAGCAGATAAATAAATAACATAGTATAGGATTATACCGTAAATCGGACGAACTCAGCAATCTCAATTCGTTCGCCAATTCTTAGTGTTGCTTCTTCAACTAGTTTTGTGATAGTTAGTTCTGGATTTTTAACAAACGGTTGTTCCATTAATTCTTCCCTAGTTTCTGTTCCCATAGCTGCGATATGCATAGCTACATCTCCCGCAAGAGCAATAAAGTCTTCGTTACGTGCAACATAATCAGTCTCACATCCAAGTTTGATTAATACTCCAATAGTATTATTTGAATGGATGTATGACTGAACGATTCCTGCTGCCAGTTCTCGATCTGCTTTTTTAGCAGCAGCTTTTGCAGAAATTTCTTTCAAAATATCACGTGCTTTGTCCATATCTCCACCAGCTTCAGTCAAAGCCTCCTTACATTTTCCAATAGAAACTCCTGTTTCTTCGCGTAATGCTTTAATTTGGTCTACTGTAATTTCCATACGACTTATTTGAGAGCATCAGCAACTTTTTGTGTGAAAAAGTTAATTGATGATACGTTAGTATCGTTTGCAACGATAGGGTGAGTAAGTATTGAAATATCACAATCAGTGTTTGCAAGAGCAATAACTGGAATGTTCATTTGTCGAGCTTCTGTGATAGCGATTTCTTCTTTCAAAGGATCAATCACAAATAATGCTGCTGGAGCTTTTTTCATTGCTTTTACTCCACCGAATTTTACTTCAAGCCGTTCAATTTCTCGTCCAAGCATAAGTCGTTCTTTTTTGTTTGCTGCTACAAGTTCTCCTTTTTCTTCTTGATCAGTTAACTTGATTAAACGTTCTACACGTTTTTTCAATTCTGAGCTGTTAGTCAGTGTTCCTCCAAGCCATCGTTCTGTTACAAACGGCATATCGATAAGTTCAGCAGCTGCTCGTACAATTCCTCGAGCTTCTGGTTTAGTTCCTACAAATAAAATTTGTTTGTCTGCTGCCTTTAGTTCCTTAAGGAATTCAAGAGCTGCATCTAGTTGAAACGTTGTTTTTTCAAGGTCGATCACGTCTTTCTTTTTTCGTGATTCAAAGATGAATGGTCGTGTTGATGGATGACGTCGGGTTTTTGAATATCCTACGTGCGCTCCAGCTTCGAATAACTCATTCATAAGTGTTTCGTCTACTTTTGCCATATTGGTGTTATAAATTCTTTAGGTAAATCTCGCACAAACAGTGTAACTAATAATAAAGTACGGTTCGTTTAATCTCGCATTCGACTGCAAGGGAAGGAGGCTAACTACAACATCTGATAGGCCATTTCCACAAGTTTTTACAAGCACTATATTACTGATTATTACTGTTTTTACAAGTATGACTCTATTGAAATATATACACTTTCAAGTACTATAGAATTTATATGAAACAGTCTCAATTATTTACAAAAACACGAAAAGAAGCGCCGAGCGATGAAGTCTCAAAAAACGCTCAGCTTTTGATTCGTGCTGGTTACATCAATAAAGAACTAGCTGGTGTATACGACCTACTTCCACTGGGAATGAAAGTAGTTGAAAATATCAAATCTATCGTTCGAGAAGAAATGAATGCTATTGGTGGTCAGGAATTTATCATGTCGAGTTTGCAATCAAAAGACACCTGGACACCAACAAATCGTTGGGATGACGAAGTTGTTGATGTTTGGTTTAAATCTGACTTGAAGGCTGGTGGAGAAGTTGGTTTTGGATGGTCACATGAAGAGCCAATTGTGGAAATGATGAAGAATCATTTATCGTCATACAAAGATCTCCCAACCTACGTATATCAATTCCAGAATAAGTTTCGTAATGAGTTACGTGCTAAATCAGGAATGATGCGTGGACGAGAATTCGTTATGAAAGATATGTATTCATTTTCTACTGACGCAGAGCAACATGAAGCCTTCTATCAAAAAACTATTGAAGCATATAATCGCTGTTATAACCGTTTAGGAATTGGCGCTGATACCTTTATAACTTTTGCAGCAGGTGGAGCATTTACTGAATTGAGTCATGAATTTCAAACAATTTGTGAAGCAGGTGAAGATGAAATTTACATTAACCGCGAAAAAGGAATCGCTATTAATGATGAGGTATACAGCGAAGAAACTTTGAAGAAACTTAATATTACTGCAGATGAACTTGAAAAAGTTAAAACTGTTGAAGTTGGAAATATCTTTAATTTCGGAACTCAAAAATGTGAAGAAATGGAACTTCGGTTTAATAGTAAGGATGGTAAACCAACCCCTATTTATCTTGGTTCGTATGGAATTGGAATTACTCGCGTTATGGGAGTAATCGTTGAAAATATGTCAGACGAAAATGGTATCGTTTGGCCAGAAGAAATAGCACCATTTACTGTACATGTCGTGACATTTGGAAAAAATGAAAACATTTTCCGTGAAGCAGAAAACCTCTATCATGATCTGAAAAATGCAGGAATCGAAGTTCTCTTTGATGATCGTGATGCAGGACCAGGTCAAAAATTAAACGACGCTGATCTTATGGGAATGCCGTACCGAATTGTCGTGTCTGAAAAAGCTGACGAAAAAGGGGGAGTTGAAATTACCAAACGAGCAACAGGCGATGTTGAGTTTATTGACCCAGCACGCGTTGTTGCATATTTTACTGAAGGATAAAAAATGTAGATATATCTACCACACTTAATTATGAGCTCACTTTTACAACAACTTTATAATAAATTCTCAAATGATATCGGAATTGATTTAGGAACAGCAAATACTCTCGTCCACGTAAAAGGGCAAGGCGTTTTAATTAATGAACCATCAGTCGTTGCAATGAATACGAAAACAAATCGTGTTGTTGCTGTTGGTTCTGAGGCAAAAGAAATGCTTGGTCGAAACCCAGCACATATTGATGTTGTCCGTCCATTAGTTGATGGTGTTATTTCTGATTTTGATGTTACTGAGGAGATGCTTTCATATCTCATCCGAAAGGCAGAATCTAAATCAAAGAAATTCTTTCGCCCACGAGTGATTGTTGGTGTTCCTTCTGGAATTACGAACGTTGAACATCGAGCTGTGTATGATGCAGCGCACAATGCAGGTGCGCGAGAAGTGTACATTATTGAAGAACCGATGGCAGCTGCTGTTGGACTTGGCTTACCGGTACTTGAACCTCTTGGGTCAATGGTTATTGATATTGGGGGAGGAACAACTGATATCGCAGTTATCTCACTAGGAGGTGTCGTTCAATCAAAGAACCTTAAAATCGCTGGAGATAAACTAAACCAAGATATTATTACGTACTTACGTGATGAGTTTAAAATGTTGGTTGGGGAAAAAACTGCCGAAGATATTAAAATCAAAATCGGCGCTATTTCAGATCATGAGCAGCTTGAATCTGAAATTCGAGGGCGCGATATCATTACAGGGTTACCTCGACAAATTCTTGTGAATAATCACGATATTCGTGAGGCTATTTCACACTCAATTGAAATTCTTGTTGATGGCGTAAAAGAGGTTCTTGAGAAAACACCACCAGAAATTGTTTCTGATGTTATGCAGCGGGGTATCTACCTTGTTGGTGGCGGAGCACTGATTGGGGGACTTGATGAACTCTTGAAACATGAACTTGAAATTCCAATTTATGTTGGAGAAGACCCACTGTATTCAGTAGTAGTAGGTACAGGGCTTGTGCTTGATCGGATCGACGATTATATGGAAGTACTAATTCACGAAGACGATGAGTTACCGCTACGATAAGGCTCGAAAAACAAAAGGGCGCTGGTATTTCCTAGTGGCTTTTCTCGTAATCCTTGTAATATTCACTCCTGTATACTCACTCCTTTTTAATATTATAGAGAAACCACTTGCCTATAGTTGGCAGCAAAAAGGGAAAGTATTTAATGGAACTGAAAATTTCTTTCAGGCATTTTATGGCAAACAGCAAATCCTTGATGAAAACGAAGAATTAAAACAAGAAATTAACCGTCTGGAGATTGATAATCTTCGGACACGATATCTTTCAGAGGAATTGGAAAAAGTATTTGGATTGCTGGATATTGATTCTGGACTAATTCCTGCCCGAATTCTAAACAAAGGAATTCTTGGCTCTCGTGATGTATTAATTATTGACCAAGGTTCTGAGAACAATGTAGCTATTGCTGATTCCGTTGTTGCATATGACAATAGCCTTATTGGTTCAGTAAACGCAGTATTTAATAATACTGCGCATGTGACATTATATTCACACCCAGAACAATCGATAAATGGAGTTTTATTTCCTCATAATGTTAATGTAATCGCACAAGGGCATGGTAACGGGGGTTTCTTGATAGAAACACCACGTGAGATAGAAGCAGCCACTGGGGACATCCTATATAGCCTCACAGAACCTGGAAACATCATAGCTATTGTTCGAGAAGTTATTTTCGACCCTCGTGATCCGTTCAAACAGGTATACCTCAGCTACCCAAGGAACATAAATGAGGTCCAAGTAGTTGGAATAAAAAAATCACCCCGTTCAGCATCTAGTATTGAATAGGTTTTTATTTGCAATAAATAGGCGTGAAGGTAAACTCCACTATATGAGTAAATTCTCTTTTGAAATTAAGAAAAAAATGGAAGGATTAGGTCGTGCTGGCGTAATCTCAACGCCAAATGGTGATATTCAAACACCGGCTTTTGTTGCCGTAGGAACAAAGGCAAACGTTAAAGGTGTAACCCCAGAAATGCTAAAAGACCTTGGTGCGCAGGTGGCGTTGGCTAATACTTATCATTTGTACCTGCAACCAGGAGACGGCGTTGTTGCAGAGGCTGGAGGATTTCCAAAAATGATGAACTGGAACGGTCCAACTATGACAGACAGTGGAGGCTTCCAAGTTTTTTCACTTGGTGAGGCATTCGGAACTGGTGTTTCAAAGGTTGCTTCAGGGGAGGATATTGTTGTTTCAGAACGTAAGGGATATAAAAAATCTAAAAAATTCGCACACATTGATGAAGACGGTGTAACGTTTAAATCATACTTGGATGGTTCAAAACATCGTTTCACCCCTGAATCATCAATGGAAGTTCAATGGAATCTCGCAGCTGATATGATTTTTGCCTTTGACGAATGTACGAGCCCTCTGGCGGATCATAACTATCAAAAGGAAGCTATGGATAGAACACACCGATGGGCAGAGCGATCACTCAAGAGGCATGAGGAACTCGACCCAGAAAAAGTACAAGCATTGTTTGGAGTAGTTCAAGGTGGACGATTCCAGGATTTACGTGAGGAATCAGCACAAGTCTTAGGTGATATGGAATTTGATGGTTATGGAATTGGAGGGTCATTTAATAAGGACGACATGGCACAAGCTGTTGGTTGGGTGAATAGTATTCTGCCAGAAGAAAAACCACGACATATGCTAGGTATAGGTGAACCTATGGATATTTTCGCTGGCGTGGAAAACGGTTGTGACCTCTTTGATTGCGTCTCTCCAACACGTGTCGCACGTCATGGGCGAATCTACACCTATGATGGTCCAATCAATATTAAAAATTCTCGCTTCAAACGAGATTGGGTCCCACTTCAAGAAGGCTGTGAATGTTATACCTGTAAGAATTACACGCGGGGGTATATTCACCACCTTCTGCGTTCAAAGGAAATGTTAGGTCAGACGCTTGGCTCAATTCATAATCTCTATTTCATTGTAAAATTGGTAGATGATATTCGAGCAAGTATCTATGATGATACTTTTGGAGATTTTAAAACATCATTTATAAGTAAATATTACAAATAAAAAACACCTTGAGGTGCTTTTTTATTACGCTTCTTTTTTAACAGCAGCTTTCTTTTCTTCTTTTGGAGCTTCTGCTTTTTTCTCAGTTTTCTTTGGAGCAGTTTTTTGAGCGACGTCTCCAGTAATTACTGAAACAACTTTTTTGAGTTTAACACTCCCGTCAAAATGTTTCTTTCGAGTCGAGCTGAATTTTACGGTTCCAGTTGCAAGTGCAAACAGGGTATGGTCTTTACCAATACCAACATTTTTTCCTGCCATTGTTTTCGTTCCGCGTTGTCGTAGGATAATTGACCCTACTTGTGCTGATTGTCCGTCAGCTAGTTTCATTCCTAAATACTTAGGATTTGAATCTCGGAGGTTTTTTGCCGAACCACCGGCTTTTCTATGCGCCATATTATATAATTGGTTATTCTATAAAGAACAACCGCGTAGTATACTTAATGTTAATAATAGAAAGCCAGGGTAATGGGTCCTGAAACCTTCAGAGTAACATGCGTATAATAGATAAAATACATAAAAAAATCAAGGAAATTATAAAACATAACCTCTTTGATGAGGTGATGTGGTTTTTTATTATTATGTTTGTAGCATTAGGTTCATTTTCGCTTGGTATGATTCATGAGCGAAAATCATATTTAGAACAACATCCAATCACTGTTACTTATAGTGATGAGGCCGTTGCACTATTTGATGAGTACCAATCTATCAAACATGAGAACCAAAATTATTTTGCATCAAAAAGTGGATCAATAGTATATCCACTAGGTTGTTCAAAGGGAGAGCGGGTTAAAGAAGAGAATAGGGTTTTCTTTCAGGACTTAGGTCAGGCACTCGGGCGGGGGTATCGGGAGGCAGAAGGATGTTAAAAGCTACCGTGCAAACAGTAGCTTTAGATTTATTATTCTTCAATTTTCTTAATCTTGATCAACGATGTCATCAAGAGAATTACTCTGCTTTGGTACAGGAAATATCTCAAAGAATTTCTTTTTGAAAGATTTTAACTCTTCTCCCTTTAAATGGTTAAGACCTAATTCAATTAACCTATTTCTTTTAATATTTATGTCACGTATTGACTTTTCATAAGAGAGAATTTTTTCGG
>JBLHWN010000023.1:0-9831 GCA_047629175.1 Minisyncoccia bacterium | reverse complement strand
ACTTTTGAAACATTTTGGACAGAGGGTGAACCAATTCAATACGCCGGAAAGGACAACCTACGTCAACAATCAGCTATGTGGCAAGCAATGCTTTATGCTGCAGGGCTTCCTAATGCAAAACAAATTGTCATTAATGGATTTATTAACTCAGGAGGAACAAAGATGTCTAAGTCTCTTGGAAACGTTATCAATCCGTATGATGTCGTTGAAAAATATGGGTCAGAAGCTCTTCGATATTATCTTCTTCGCCATATGCATTCATTTGAAGATTCAGATATGACGATGGAAAAATTCCATGAAGCCTATACAGCTAATTTGGTTAATGGAGTAGGAAACCTGACGCAACGTTTGATGAAAATGATAACAAGTTACGAGGTTGATATATCTGATATTAATTTTGAGCATGAATCTGTTTTGTCATACCATGCTAAACACTTTGATGAATTTGATTTAAACATTGTCATGAACGAAATCTGGCGTTTAGTGGGTGATATGGATCAATTCATTGCTGAGCATGAGCCGTTCAAGAAGGTTAAGGTAGACGAGGCAGGGGCACACAAAGACCTTCATTACCTTGCTGGTGAGCTATCAAGGCTTGCTGTCAGTTTGTACCCGGTTATGCCAGAAACAGCTGCGAAAATTCAGGAATGTTTGAGGGAAGTTAAGCTTCCAGACGAACCCCTCTTCCCAAGAATAGAAAAATAAGTGATCTTCTTTGTTGATTTCAGAATTTTTCTCCTCACGGTATTTCGATACCGATTGTTGAAAAATTCCTCATCGCCTCGAATATCATTTTATTTATGAATTCTAAATTATGGAGGTACCATAAAAAATAACCCATCCAGGTGGGTTATTTTTTTATAATTTTTTTCTTTGTCTCGATGTTAACCATCTTTTCAAGTCTGCGTTTATCTTCGATAAACTGAGCTTTGTTTTCGTTAAAGAGGGTAACGCGGAAAACATGTGTTCCTCCATTTTTTGCGAAACGTGCTTTGTCACCTTTCTTGAGGTTTTGTACTGTTTCGAAAAAACTAGGAAGTGTCTTTGCTTTTTTAATGCCGACTATTTTCGTGATGATACCTTCATCACGAGCAAAGAACTTAATAACCGAAGTGTATCCTTTCTTTTTTCGTGGAAGGGTAACAGGTCGTCCTAGATGAATCTTGATGTCCTGGATATCAAGATTAATACCAAAAGATTTACGGTACATCATTGAACGAAATCCTCCCATACGAGCTCCAATTTCAACAATTTTCCATGCACCTTCTTTTCGTATGAGTTCAATGTGAGCAATTGAATTTCGTAGACCTAATGCATTGAGACCCTTTATTGAAACAGCTTTGGCTGCTTGAGCTGATTCTTTTGAAATAGTCGCAGGAGTTGTTTGTTCATAACTGAAAAAATCATCGAACCCTTTCTGTGCACTGGTTATGTATTTGATAAATGGGCAGAATGAAACGTTCCCTATATCATCAACAAATGCCTCAACTGAATATTGATTTCCATCGATAATTTCTTCAATCAAAATACTAGGCATTCCGCGACCTTTCATATCTTTATATGATTTCTTCATATATTTTTCCATACGTAAAAGAATCTCTTTTAGCTCTGCGGGGTAGTGTGCAGCTTGGACAAGAACTGCCTGAGCCAAACCAGAGGGTTTTACTATAACGGGAAATTCCAGACGTTTGTTGATACGTGTAATTTCTTCATCAGAAATCTCTGTGATGATCTCAAATTTTGGGGTGATAGTTTTATCATATTTCCAGAATGCTTTTCGCATTGCTATTTTTTCGGTGGCCTTAGTTAATGCATCAACGGTTGGTACTAGTAAATCTTCACGCAGATGAGGAATTAATTTTTGGAAAAGAGGAATGTTACGTTCTCCTCGGTTTACCACAGCAATGAGTTGCTTCCCGAGAGTTTCAAGTACTTCTTTAATTTCTTCTGGGTTATCAAAGTTTATTTGAATGTTTTTAAAATACTCAGTCTCTTCCTTTATTTCTATTTCTGGACTTTTCTGAGTCAGAGAAACTATTTGCCATAGAAGTCCTTTTTTTTGAATATGCGATTCGAGATCTTCACGCCAAGATTTTACTGAACCAACATAAAGTATGTACTTTTTTTGAGTGATTTTAGACATAGGTTAAATACCAGAATATTGTACATAAAAACCATCTTTTTACTATGGTTTTTTAAGCTCTCTAGGTATACTTTTCCTATGAAAAAATTCCAAGAATATTATGATGCTTTAGATTTTCTTCAAAGTCTTGGAAAGCTCGATTCACCACTTGAATACATGAAAGAACGTAAAGCAGAAGATCTTGAAAAGTATCTTTTACGTATGCAAGACCTTCTTGATCGTGTGGGAAATCCAGAACGTGATATGAAATTTGTACACGTCACAGGAACAGCGGGAAAGGGGACTACGACGGCATTAATTCACAATATGTTACACAACGCTGGCTATAATGTTGGTTCAACGTCCTCTCCAGCAACAACGACAACGTTGGAGCGAATTAAAGTAGGAGAACTCTTTATTGATCCAAAGGATTTCGTGATATTAGTTAATCGATTAAAGCCGATTATTACTGATATGTACATGACGAGTATTTACGGAAAACCATCATACTTTGATATTATATTGGCGATTGCGCTCATGTATTTTAAAGAGCAGAAATGTGACCTAGTGGTTCTCGAGGTCGGAATGGGCGGTCGTTATGATTCAACAAATGTTATTCCAGCACCAGTGGTGAGTGCCATTACAAATATCAGTTTAGACCACACTCATTTACTTGGTAATTCCAGGGAAGCTATCGCAATTGAAAAAGCTGGGATTATTAAAAAGGGAAGCGAATTTTTCACTACAGAGCAAGATCCTGCAATTACAGATATTTTTGAAAATATCTGTAATGAAAAGGAAGCTGTATATCATCAGATCAAAGTAGATGGAAATCCGAATCATAGCCTGGCGAGATCTATTGGTTCATATTTAGATCTTGATCCAGAAGTAATAGATCAAACTATTGGTGAAATAAAACTACCATGTCGTTTTGAAATAATGCAAAATGATCCTTTGGTAATTTTAGACGGAGCTCATAATGTGAGTAAGGTTGCCTTTAGTTTAGGGAAATTAAAGAATCTAGAGTATAAAAATCTCTCTGTTATTTTTGGAGCAGGGGAAACTAAAGATGCACTAGGGATGTTAGATGAGATTTCACTCCACACATCGAATATTGCATTATGTGCAGTCCTTTCTTCTCTAGGAAGATCTTTCTCACTGAAAAAAATGCAAGAGTACATACAAGAGAAATATCCAGATATTTCAACTTCAGTTTATACAGAAGCTCAGAATGCTTTTGAAGATACGTATTCTAATCTTGAGGAGAAAGACGCGCTATTGGTAATTGGCTCACTATATCTTGCAGGTGGATTACGAAAACGTTGGTATAGCGAGGAATTCATTTTACAAAACCGTAAATCCTTTTAGTATAGATAATATGAAATACATAGACACCCATGCACATATAAACTTTGTTATTTATGGCGAAGATCGAGCTGACGTAATTAGTCGCACTAAAGATAACGGTGTGATAGTTATTAATGTGGGAACACAACAAGACACCTCGAAACTTGCTGTGGAAATGGCCGATAAACACGATCATTTGTATGCCATTGTTGGACTACATCCAATTCATACGGTTTCGCATTTTCATAATCACGATGAGGTAGGGGAAGACGGAGACGAGTTTACCTCACGAGGTGAGATGTTTGATGTTGATTTTTATCGTGAACTCGCAAAATCATCAGATCGTGTTGTCGGAATAGGGGAATGTGGTTTGGATTATTATCGAAACACAAAGGAGACACGAGAAGCCCAAGAAAAAGCCTTTAGAAACCAGATTGAATTAGCTCTGGAATTAGATCTACCCCTGATGCTCCACGTACGCCCATCAGAGGATTCCATGGATGCATATCATGATGTATTGGCTATTTTGAAGGAGTATTGTGATAACGACAAATTGCGAGGTCAGGCGCACTTTTTTGCCGGAACTGTAGAAATCGCTCAAGAGTTCATTGATCTTGGTTTTTATATTTCATTTACGGGTGTAATTACTTTTGCTAGTGTTTACGAGAAACTCGTAAAGGCAATTCCTATGGATAAAATTCTTTCTGAAACGGACGCTCCGTATGTAACACCACATCCATTTCGCGGGCAGCGTAATGAACCCTCACATGTTCGTGAGGTACTAGGAAAAATTTCTCGGATTAAAAAAATAGACGAGGACGAAATGGCCGCACAAGTCATGAAAAACGCACAGTCCCTATATAGAATTGCACCATAATCTATAGAATATAAACTTTTACCTTACTAAAACTTTTCGTATAAAAAACATATTATTCATGTGTGTTGTCTGCTTATTCATAGGATTAGCTTATAGACACAGGGCAAAAAATACGAACAAGAAACTATAGTTTCACCTTCACATCACAACTATGTTACTGTTATTTCCGGAACTAATAGTGCTTATATAATTGATGTGTATGTTTCTTAGAGCTTCAAGGCTTTGATGAGAAAGACTACTTCCCCAAACAAAAGGCTAAAATTTGGACTGTAACTTTGATTCTGGTACTGATATCTAGTTACGTTTGTATTCCCGATGTAGGGCATCAACATTCACTGAATTATGAACATAAAACATGAAGTTATGATACGAGGACCGAGCTGTTGCAATACAAAAATAGTGACGGCTGGGCGTAGATAAGATACGCGGAAATTTAAATGCCAATTCTTGGAAACTCAAGATATATCGGCAAAAACAGAAAACCCCTCATTTCTAAGATTTGAGGGGTTTTCTGTTTACAAAATTAGCAAAATACGTACTATGGACAGGGTATGAATATTAATAATACACAAGGTTCTCCAGAAGGTGTTTACACACCGGAGCCACGCGTATACGAATTGGGATATTTAATTATGCCAACCGTAGACGAAGGGAATCTTTCAGACGAGCGCGACGCGCTAGTGGCTCTTATTACTAAATTTAAAGGTATCGTAATTTCAGAGGAAGTTCCTCAATTGGTTGATTTGGCATATGACATGACTAAAATGATCGATAACAAAAAGCATACCTACTCTCAAGCATATTTTGGATGGATCAAATTTGATGTCACTCCAGATGTGGTTGAAGCTTTAACCGATGAATCAGAATTAGGTGGAAACATTATTCGTTCAATTATGGTCAAGACTGTTCGTGATAACACGCTTGTATCTGAACAACCATTTAAACTTGCTCGTGTAAATCGTAGCGATGAAGAGGGGGAAGACGAAGACTTCGGAGGTGCAGAATTGGCTGACGAACCTGAAACAGAAGAAACAGCAAAACCTGCTGCATCTACTGAAGGAGAAGTACCGCCAGCAGCATCAATTTCTGATGATCTATCAAAGATCGAAGGAGTTGGTCCAGTTATTGCGGAACTTCTTAATAAAAAAGGAATTCACACCTATGGTGATCTTTCAGCTTCAAAGGTTGGAGATGTACGAGATTGGCTAGAGGCTGCAGGGCTTACAGGGCACGAACCAAAAACATGGTCTAAACAAGCTACGCTTGCAAAGCATGCTAAATGGGACGAACTGAAAACACTACAAGACCTTCTTCAAGGTGGAAAAGAAGAATAATTATATTCACTAGTATATCTAAACTGGTATACTGAATATAGCTTACTCATCTAATTATTTTCATTATGTATCTAAACAAAGCAACAATTATTGGAAACCTAACACGGGATCCAGAATTAAAAACTCTTCCATCAGGAATCAAAGTAACCAGCTTTTCACTCGCTACTAATCGTGTGTGGATGAAGGATGGTCAAAAACAAGAAGCCGTTGATTATCACAATGTTGTGGTATTTGGACGACAAGCTGAAACATCAGCTCAATACTTGAAAAAAGGTTCTCAAGCTATGGTTCTAGGGCGAATGCAGACACGTTCATGGGATGACGCAGGGAGCGGTAAGAAAATGTACCGTACTGAAGTTGTCGCAGATAGTGTTCAGTTTGGACGACGACCAGAAGGCGTAGCAAATATGGCACCAACAACGGAAAACCCAGTTGAAGCCCCTGCTGCACCAGCTATGGATACCATTGAGTACCCAGAAGAGGATATCAATCCAGAGGACATTCCGTTTTAAGCATCTTTCTAAACAATCTCGTCTTCGTTTGTTACAAATTATTTAGGTTACGTGCTTTATGTACGTCTCATAAATAATTTGTAACACTCCTTGACCTTGTTTGAAAATAAAGCTTTAACCTATTTATTTTTATCAGTTAATTACAATTTGTATGAAACAACACTGCTACTTTAAGCAAAACAACATCAAACACATTGATTACAAAGATACTGAGTTGATCAAAAAGTTCCTTACACCAAATGCCCGAATTATGGGTCGTAAGCGAACTGGAACATCTGCAAAGATGCAACGACAACTCGCTACAGCAATCAAGCGTGCACGATTTATGGGACTACTTCCATTCATCCGATCATAAAGATCAAAACAAAAACACCGAAAGGTGTTTTTGTTTACATTTCTTCAGCGTTCACCCACACAAGTTCAAAAATAGAATTAATCATAGTGTACATATCTTTATCATCAATAATAACGGCAACTGGATGAGTTGGATCAAATTTAATTATTGATACCTTTTGTTTATCGTATAAAGTAATTTCTCCAGGGAAGGGAAAGACGCTGCCTTTAACCGTTCTAATTTCCGGCCAAATTTCTCGTTTAATTCCAGTAAACATATCAATATTGAATTTTGCCGCATAATCACTCTCTGATGCGATTGCTTTTACGGTGATACCAAGACGTTCTTTTTCTTTAATATAGTATCTAAACTTTTTAATAGGGAGAAAATTCTTAAGGTTCACCGGGCTAAAAAATGCTTTCATTTTATACTTGTGTCCTATATCAACGTGTTCCATATATGCAGCAATAACTGAATCATGTGTGTTGTAGAATTGTACCTTCGGTTTGTGTTTTACTTTAGCAAGCAGTTCTTTTAGCATAGGAACCGTATTTTCAGCTTGCCTTCTTGCGTCTTCAGCAAGTTTTACCTTGTACTGGGCAGCATTAATGAGTCGTTCTGCCTTCTCAGCTTGAAAGAATTTCTTGTTGCCTTTTTTAATTTCTGAGACAAGACCTTGAATACATAATCGACTGAGAATCGTGTAAATTGTTGTTCGGTTGAGTTTAGTATTTTCCGCAATCATAGAAGGAGAAGCTCCACCATGAGCTACAAGATAATTATACACAATAGCTTCTTTCTCGGTTAGTCCACTTTTTTGTAGTTTTTTAGTGATATCCATATAATTAACATTGTATCAAACGATGTCATTTTTTACGAACAGAATACATGTTGAATGTGTGTAGTGCGCCTCCTAATCTTTATTTCTCTATATTCATTAATAAAAAAACGAACTTCTATAAGATAGTTTATACTGATAGTAGAATAAATTTTAAAATGAATGTTTAACTAAAAACGGGTAAAATGAAAACACAAACTCCCCAGACGAAGAAATATGTTGAATTATTAGAATATGCAACACAACTTGTTGATATTTTATTGAAAGAAAATGTAAAAATTTTAAGTAACCCTGAAGCTATTTTGTACATCATGTGCGGACACTTTGCGGCAGTATTAGACTTTTCAAAGAATAAAGTCTACCCCAGTATTGAGACCATGTTCCTTGAGCATGTAAGACCGTTTGCCAAGGAAATCCAAATGGAAACCTTCTCCTTATCAACCTTTAAAATTGGAGCTCTCATGGCTGAAATTTTGAAACAGAGAGGTCAAAAGGTAAAACTTTGTATTATTGCAAACGATATCATGGGTATTATCAATATACGTGAGCATGAATGTAATGCGGTAGAGAAAAAGTCTTCAAAAGACTACAGGAGTGAACTTTTGAGAGATTTCTTCTCAGACAAAAAACTTCCTCAGGTATATTTAGATGTTATGTCACAGCATGGTCTTACACTAGAAGATGTCGCTTCTAATAAGTATGAAAAAACAGAGATATATTGTTTCAGAGAGAATGCTTTATTGGAAAAGTTTAGAAGTCTAGTAAGAAGAAACAAAGAAGTATTTGATGGAAAGATAGAATACGACAATAGTGATGTTAGAAATATAAAGGTTGATGAAAATTTATTATCTAATAGTGATGCTGATGAATCACTCTATGAAGTCTCACTCCCACATTTCCCACAGAGTAATATTGAAATTTGCGCTTTCAGGAATGATAAATATGCCACAACAGTGAAGACTGGTGGTAATAAATGCTCACTTGAAATAGCAAGTCTTGCTTTGAAGTTGTTTGGTGGGGGAGGTATCTTGGACGAATGTACACGTATGCTTGAAACTTATCAACCTTTTAGTTTGGTAGGAAAAATCAAAGTACCCAAACCTCCCGGGGTTCTATTTTTAATGGTTCCAGGGGCATGTGATTTCGCAGTAAATCGAGGAGCACAGTTATATATGCAACTACTTCAATCGCCACATGCACAGGTCCAGGTATCTTATATTGAGTTTTGGTCAAATCCGGAAAATAAAATTACGCTATTGTAACATAGGGGCACATACCAGTGCCCCTAATTTTATTCAATACTAATGTCACTTTTTACGAACAACTTTTTTTATTTACTAAAAGTAACCTATTTAATAAAGACTTGCGCCTCTTATTTATTTTCTTTTCATTTAAAAACCAAGAAGAATGTAAAAATAAAGAAGAATTAAAATTTCACAGTAATCTGCATATCTAATATGGTCTCTTATATCCTTCTCTCTTTTAAAGAGATCGTGTTTATATATATTGTCTGTATGCATTAGATATACTTTTTAGGTATGCAATATAGTTTTAAACCTACAATCACTCGTTATTTTAATTATCTGAGTGTACATAAAAAACAAAAACCATTCGTAAGAATGGTTTTGTTTTTTAACTAAACCTCTAGGCTTTGCTTACTCGTTCTGAATACGTCCCTGCATCAGTATTCACTGCAATGATATCTCCAACACCAATAAATAATGGGGCGGTTACCTTAAGGCCAGTTTTTAAGGTTACAAGTTTATCTCCCCCCGTAGCGGTGTTACCTTTTATCGCTGGAGGTGCCTCTACGACCTCTAGTTCCATTTTAATAGGCAGATTCACACCAGTGAGCACTTCTTCGTCATCCTTGTTGGTAAAGACTGAAAATTCGACATTGTCTCCTTCAAGAATATAATCAATAGCACTTCCAACCGTCTCATTATTCATAGCAAATCGGTCTGATTTATCTCCGTCAGCATGGAACCATAATTCGTCACCTTTTGAATAAATATAGGTGTAGTTCTTTTTTGACATATCAGCCTCGTTAACCTTGTCTGACATATGGAATGTGTGTTCAACAACACGACCATTCATTAAGGACTTTAGCTTTGTTTTGTTCACCGGTTTATTGGCTTGTTTTCGAGAAACCTGAGCAGATACAACTTCGTAGGGTTCGCCATCAACAAGAATGTATTTTCGTTCTTTAATTTCGTTGTAATTTAACATATAAAAAAGTTTACATGGACGATTGGATAAAGACAAGCATCTAAATTCTAGTATACAAAGTCCAACTGATATTCAGGTTGGTCTTTCAACAAGAGATGCTCTTTTTATAAATACTAGTGTCATCTTAAGGTGCATAAATACCTTCTTTGAAAAAATTATCTTGTATAAAGGGCTAATTTTCCATTTATCATATAAGTACAATACAAAGATTTTTTTAATTTTCTTATAGGGTACTTAT
>JBLHWN010000022.1:0-10231 GCA_047629175.1 Minisyncoccia bacterium | reverse complement strand
TGGATTATTTCCATCAAAATTTCCAGGTAATTTGTACCCGATCCTGCTGAATGTTTCTGAGAATGGGAAGTCTTTACCTCGCTTGAATTTTCTACCTTGGTTGATATTGTTTATTACAACCATAAGTGTCTTACCGTCTATACGGTCTATAGTTGGCCTTGTTCCTAAGGGTACATTAAAGTAAAGATATGTATCTGTATTTAGGGCATATTCAGTAAGAACAGATTGACTTATAGGTGCGACAACAATGTCTACATTCTTAGGCGTGTTACTTTCTTTATTGTAATAAAAAGATAAAACTGCAATCAAAATAATTAATCCTATGCTAGTTAAAGCAGCGGCTAGTCTGGAGTGTTTTTTATTATTTGTCATATAAATTTTTTAAAGATTTAATTATATATTATCATATATAATTACTTGTGTCAAATATTATTTGTAATGTTATATATGATATAATTAACTCATGAAAACTAAAATACTAGTTGCTTTTATAATTATTTTCTCCCTTTTTAATTTTTCTTTTGCTCAAGAGATTGAAGATTCAGGTGCAGGGAATCCAACTCAAGATATTTCTATTCGTCTCGGAAACCCTCTAGAAAACGGGGGAGTGCGTGATATCCCAACGCTTGTTCGAGAAATACTAAAAATCGTTATTACGGTTGGTGTACCAATTGTGGCACTAGCCATTATTTACTCTGGTTTCCTCTTTGTCGCAGCGCAGGGTAATCCTGAGAAGCTCAAAAAAGCAAAAGAGACCTTGTTGTACGTTATTATCGGAGCAGCCATATTATTAGGCGCATATGTTATAGCAGAGGCCATAGAGGCGACCGTTGCAGCCATTCGAGGTAATTAATGATTATGAAAAAGTATGTACACAAAATTCTATTAACCTTGGCAGTTATTGTTCCTCATTTTGCTTTTGCACAAAGAACATTAAAAACAACAGCAGCTAGTTTCCTAGGTGTTGTAGGGAGATCACTTCTACCAATGTTATTTTCAATCGCGCTCGCATGGTTTATATGGGGTATCGTGGATTTCATCCGAGGAGCTGATAATCCAGAAACACGCACTAAAGGGAAGAGCCGTATGATATGGGGAATCTTGGGTCTTCTAGCTATGGTAGCTTACATTAGTTTGACGGGAGTTTTCACTGAGACTTTCTTTGGAGATTCGCCATCATTACCACTACTTAAAACTAACTAATATGATTAAGAAAACACTTACAATTTTATCGCTGTATCTTGTACCTTCTTTTGTATTGGCACAGTTTAATGCGAACGATGGAGCAGGTCCACTGTTTCAATCTGTCAGTACATTCATTAACGGGGCAGTGATTCCTGTTTTGATTCTCCTCGCGTTAACCTACGTCGTGTATTCAGGAGTTTCGTTTATTATGGCGTCTGGTGATCAGGCAAAAAGAAATGAAAAGAAACAACAAATTTTCTGGGGAATTATTGGATTGTTTGTCATTGTTTCTATTTGGGGGCTTGTTGCTGTTGTGGGACGAAGCTTTGGTTTATTTGCAGGAGGGACGTTGAGTTAGTAAAAAAGATTTATATTTGTAAATCTTTTTTGCTTGCATAAAGGACTACATTCTATATAATCATTTCTGTTACCGCTTATAGCTCAGTTGGTAGAGCAGCTCGCTCTTAACGAGACGGTCCTAGGTTCGAGCCCTAGTAAGCGGACACGTAAAGGTAATTATCTTATCGTAAAAAGATCATATAGATCACCTGCCCAGGTGGTGGAATTGGTAGACACGCTGGTCTTAGGAACCAGTGCAGCAATGCGTGGAGGTTCGAGCCCTCTCTTGGGCACATACGTAACAAAAACACCGGAAGGTGTTTTTGTCTTGTATTAAAATCTATGTATAATATCTTCTGTGCTTAGCATTTGCCGAGATGGTGGAATTGGTAGACACGAGGGACTTAAAATCCCTTGCTTTCGGGCGTGCGGGTTCAATTCCCGCTCTCGGCACATAAAACAAATAGTTATGACATGAAAGTGTTGTAGCTATTTTGTTTTGTAGGATTCGGTCACACATAAAACACTAACGTGTTTTTGTTCGACCCCAGCTCCTCCGTCCTGCTCGTCATGAATTCCTCGACCGGACATGAGTCCGCTTTTCGAATCCCACACGAACAATGCGAAGGCACTGTTCTACACGCCTCAAATATACAAAAAGCGAAACACATTATGTTTCGCTTTTTGTATGTTTGAGGCGTGTGTGGGATTCGAACCCACGCGTGGAAGTTTTGCAAACTCCTGTGTTAACCGCTTCACCAACACGCCAGTAAAATAATGACCATCGGGAATATATTTTACAAGTACTCTTGGGTTACTTAACCGAATTTATCTTACCAAATTTAAAATAAGGATTTTATTTTAATGTATGTTCTGGGGTGCGCCAGTGACGCAAGGAGCTTGCGACTATGTGTCACAAGTACTTCTGGGGTGCGCCGTAACCTTCATCGATATCTTATCAAATTAGGCTTAGTTGTAAAAGGCTATCGTGTCTCACTGTCAGGTACATTTTCATCTCGCAACAGTTTATCAATATGCTGCCGGTTCTTTTCACCGAAATCAAGTTGGAAATCAACAAATGGAATAACTCGAATGACTACTTTTTTCTTAAGAAATTCTCGTGCATCCCATTTGCGGCGATTCAAGAATTTAATAACCTGATCTTCATGATCAGTAGGGAATACTGATACAAATACAATAACATTAGAAAGATCTGGACTGATGTCACAACGTGTAATCGTAACTAATGACTGTCGGTTGGATTCACGCTCTACAAAGGTCCCAAATGCCTTCTGAAGCTCCTTATTTAGTTTTTCTAGTCTTGATCCCTTCATATTATTTAGTCTCGCTAATAAAGGTCTCAATAATATTTCCTGGAGCGATATCGACTTTGGTTTTAATCATCATTCCGCATTCAATTCCCTCACCAGAAACACGTTTCGCATCCATTTTCCCTTGCTGAATTCCGAAAATTTTCCCGCGTCCAATTTCAGTCCCATCTTTCTCTTTGATCTTACATGTTTCATCAACAGAGATCATACCTGTAATAATAGCACCACCTATGAGTGTCAGGTCTTTTTGACGTGAGAAGTCTTTAATAACTTTGAGTGTACCTTGTACGGTATCAATCTGTTTTTTGATACGACGTTTTTCATATAATTCTTCAAGCCACTCAGTAAGCTTGTAGATAATATCAAAAGTCATGATAGTCAGAGAATCGTACTCATTTAAATTCTTGATGTTTGCATCTTCTTGTACATGGAAACCAACAATCACGGTGTTTGGATCAGAGAGAGACAGCTTCACATCTGATTCATTAATTGAACCTGTTTCAACCTTGATGATTTTAAAAATAACATCTTCTGTCGTCATCTTTTCAATTTGTTCTGCAATCGCTTCTCCTGTTCCTGCTACGTCAGTTTTTAGGATAATTGGAATGAGTGCGACTCCTTCTGGGATGTTCATAATTTCTCCCCGGTCTGCTAATTCATGCGCAATATCTTTGAATTCAGAAATTGCTTGTTCGGCATCTTTCTTTGTTTCGAAAGTCATGAATCGACTTCCTACTGATGGCATTTTGTTAAATCCAACAAGTTTAATAGGTGATGAGAAATATGCTTCACTAATATCTTTTCCTGTAAAATCTCGAAGCATCCGTGTTGGTGTAACACAGTCATCAACAACTACGAACTGGCCTTTTTTAATAAGACCTTCTTTAATTACCATGGTTGCCGAAACGCCTTCCTTTGGATCTCGATGCGATTCAACGACATACCCTGAGGCTAGTTTGTCTTTATCACCAAGCATTTCTTCCATTTCAGCAAGAATAATTAATGACTCGAGGAGTTCATCAACACCCGTTCCAACTTTTGCAGAGATAAGGCTAAAAGGAACATCCCCTCCGTATCCTTCAACATAGATACCTTCTTCAAGGAGGTCAGATTTTACCTTTTCAGGGTTTGCCGCAGGCTTGTCGATTTTATTAATAGCTACAATATAGGGAATTTCATTTTTCTTGATTACTTCGATGGCATGTTTTGTTTGAGTTTTAACTCCGTCTTCTGCGGAAACAATAAGAATCGCAATATCAGCAATACTTCCTCCACGATGTCGCATATTATCAAAAGCCGCATGACCAGGAGTATCTAAAAAGGTGATACGTTTTCCATCATCAAGTGTTACTTCGTAAGTAGAAATATGTTGAGTGATTCCTCCAGCCTCACCATCAACAATATTTGTTTTTCTGATGTAGTCTAAAAGACTCGATTTTCCATGATCAACGTGGCCCATAATGGCCACAACAGGGGATCGTTCAATTGTTTGTTTAGTAGTCATAATGATTGTTTGTTAGTTAGTTAGTTTGTGATTCTTTCAGGGCTTGTAGTTCTTCACCAGACAAGGTGTAGGTAGACGTTCCATTAATAATTGGTTTCGCAAAGATATTTACACGCTCGCGAGCATAGAGAGACGAGATAACAACACCGTTATTTCTTTTGTCAGTGAGGGCCACCGCGAAGCTTTGACTTCCTCCTGTTTCTTTAAATGGGTTGAATCGAACAACGCCAACGTTATGGATGGCATCCATAGCAGCTTTTTTAATATCAAGGATTTGAATCTCTTGGTTTTTTAATTTGTCTTTAACTTCTTTAACGAGATGATTATTTTCCCTTATCACTGATTCGAGACTCCCAGCAGTATTGCCGCGAGTGAGTCTTTTGAGGCGCATCATAGTAACAGTGGTTAGTACAAGAAGTACAACAACCAAGAGCCCTAATATTGCAGTAGTGATAACGAGTGTATTCATAATAGGCATACTAGCCCAAGAAGCCTTTTATTTCAATAGAAAATCAATTACAATCCGATTATGTTTGGAAATAAGTTAAAACGAATCTATTGTGATCATGCATCAGGAACTGCCATTGTTCCTGAGGTTTTTAATGCAATGAATCCATATTTCACAGAATCGTTTCATAATCCAGGAAGTATATACAAAGAAGGTGTTGCTGCTAGCCAGATGATAGAGGAATCACGAAAGGAAGTAGCAGAGGCACTAAGAGCGCGTCCGTCTGAGATTGTATTTACTGATGGAGGAACAGAAGCTAATAATATGGCGATTTTAGGAACTGTCCGAAAATTCCAGAAAGATCATCCAGAAAAAACAGCTCATATTGTTACAACAAAAATTGAACATGCTTCTGTAATTGAGGTATGTAAGATTCTTGAGACAGAAGGAGTCTTGGTGACCTACCTCAGTGTGGATGAAAACGGCTTCCTTGATATCAAGGAGCTAAAGGAATCTTTAGGTGCAAACACAGTCTTAATTTCAATTGGTTATGTAAATGGTGAGATCGGAACTATCCAAGATATTAAATCTGTAATGAAAATAGTAAGACATCACCGCAAGCATAATCAGACTTCGTACCCTGTTATACATACCGATGCAATTCAAGCTGCGAATTATGTAACTGAAATTGGTGTTCTGCAGCTCGGCGTTGATCTGATGACTATTAATGCGTCAAAAATTTATGGCCCTAAAAAGATCGGAGTATTGTTTGTCAAAACCGGAGTAGTAATTCAGCCAATTATATATGGAGGTAACCAAGAAGGCGGAATGAGATCTGGAACAGAAAATGTTCCATACATTATAGGAATGGCACGCTCGCTAACGCTCGCGCGCAAACTTCAGCCTTCTGAATTACTACGATTACAAGAGTTACAAAAATATACAAAGGAACGTCTGCGTCATTTGTTTCCTGAAATCATTGTTAATGCAGAAAATGCAGAAACAATTCCAAATATTATTAATCTAACCTTCCCAAGAATTTCTCATGAAGAATTGGTTATACGCCTCGATGCAAAGGGTATCATGGCAAGTGTTAAATCAGCCTGCAAAGCAGGGGAGGGTGGAGATTCACATGTGATCAAAGCAATTTCACATAGTGATCGTCCGACAGGTTCAATTAGATTCTCATTCGGCCGCACGACAAAACGTAAAGATGTTGAGTATGTCCTCACAGAATTACAAAAAATAGTCACCGAAATGAATGAAACATACAAGAGGTACTACTAAGGGTAGTATTTTTTGATGGTATACTGACCGTATGAAAAAAGTACTTATATTTGTCCTTATTCTCCTTGTGGTATTTTTTACTTGGCTTGGATATAGCGAATACTCACAAACAAAAAAAACTGTTTTAGAATTGAATAAAAAATTAATGAATACTAATAGTGAGGTCAGGGAGGTGAGTGGCTTGCGCGCTAATGTTCAAAAACTAGAAACCGAGTTGCTGGAAAAAGAAGCACGCGAAAAAATTTATACGATCTTGGCTGGAGGAGATTTAATGCTTGATCGAGGAGTAGAAGGAAAGATTAAAAAGCTAGGAAAAGATTACAACTTTACTTTTGATCTTATAAGAGAAGACCTTCAGGTCGCTGATCTTGTGTTTGCGAATCTCGAGGGTTCAATCAGTGATGTAGGAGTTGATACCGGGAAAGCCTATTCGTTCCGTTTTGAACCTGCTGTTGCAGAGGCTTTGGCGGGCGCAGGTATTGACATTGTTTCAATTGCGAATAATCACATGCTTGATTGGGGAAGAGAATCACTGTGCCAAACTACTCAACATCTCACTAATTTTGATATTAACTATGTTGGAGCAGGTTGCGAGACAATTGAAGCGGAACGTCCTCAGATGGTGACCCTTGGTGATACGGCAGTAGCTTTCTTGGCATACACTGAGTTTTATATTGGTGCTCATGCAACTAGCGAACGTCCAGGTATGAGTGAATACGATATGAAAAAAATTACACAACGTATCAAAGAATTAAAAGAAAATACAGATGTTGATATTGTGATGGTTTCAATGCATTGGGGGGAGGAGTACAAGAAAAGAGCAACTAACAATCAGGTAGACCTTGGGCAACAACTCGTTGATGCGGGAGCAGACGTAGTTATTGGACATCACCCACATGTTGCTCAAGAAATAGAACGTTATAAGGATGGATGGATTATCTATTCATTGGGTAATTTTGTTTTTGATCAATCATTTTCAGAAGAAACGATGAGAGGGCTCTTGGTTGAAATACAAGTACAAGACGGAGGCGTCTATGGCGTAACACCAGTACCCATTCAATTAAACGAGAATTATCAGCCATTTATTATACAAGAACAACAAATATAAATTTACATTAATTTCATTTATATGAAAAACTTGTCAAAAATAAAGCTCGGTATATAATTTGGTTATACAAACCTAATTACAAATTATCATGCCTCCATTTCAAAATTTTACGAAAAAAGCAAAAGAAGTTATTCGCCGCTCTCATGAGTTGGCCATTGAACGTGGCCAAAACCACGTAAATGCAATTCATTTGTTAACCTCACTCGTCACCATTGATGATAGTCTTGTTGTTTCAATTATTGAAAAACTTGAAATTGATGCGAACATTTTTACCAATAGTCTCTTGGATGAGATTGATGAAATAGAAGGAGAGGAAACAGAAGACACTATTTCTTCGGCTGTGCAAATGTACCTCACGCCCGATCTAGCCCAAATTATTGAGCGATCAATGAAAATTGCCAAAGAAATGGAAGATGAAGTTATTTCAACTGAGCATTTATTCTTGGCTCTTTTTGATATTGAAAATGCATCACAAAGTTTTCTTGAAGATGCTGCGATTGAACGATCTGCTGTTTTGAAAGCACTTACTGATCTGCGCACAGAAGAATCAAAATTAGAGACGGCTTTTACTAAAAAGTTCCGCAATCTTTCAAAGTTTTCTCGAAACCTCACCGAGATGGCAACTCAGGATAAATTAGATCCAGTAATCGGTCGTGACGGTGAAATTATGCGACTCATTCAGATTCTTTCTCGTCGGACAAAAAATAACCCCATCTTGATCGGTGAACCAGGAACAGGGAAGACAGCTGTTGTTGAAGGCTTGGCTCAACGTATGGCAAAAGGAGATGTGCCTGATTCATTGAAAGACAAAGAATTAGTACTACTTGATTTAGGTCTACTATTAGCTGGTACTAAATACCGAGGAGAATTCGAAGAGCGATTGAAAAAAATCATGAAAGAAATCGAAGCCTCAGAAGGTCACGTAATTCTTTTCATTGATGAGATCCACACCATTATCGGTGCTGGCTCATCAGAAGGTTCTATGGACGCCGCAAATATGTTGAAACCTGCCCTTGCTCGTGGAGAATTTCGCGCTATTGGTGCAACAACATTAAATGAATACCAGAAACACTTTGAGAAAGATCCAGCCTTAGTTCGTCGTTTTCAGCCAATTACGGTGAACGAACCTTCTATAAAAGATGCTATTGCAATCTTGCGTGGGTTGAAATCAAAATATGAACTCTACCATGGTGTCCAAATTACTGACGATGCTATTGTATCTGCAGTAACATTATCGTCGCGATATATCACTAATCGGTATCTTCCAGATAAGGCAGTTGATTTGATTGATGAAGCTGGAGCGGCCTTGAAAATTTCTCTGGAAAACAAGCCACCAGCCCTGGAAGAATCTCATCGAAAAGTTACCCGTCTCGAGATTGAAAAAGAAGCTCTTGTGAAGGATATTGAAAAAGGTCTCAAAGCAGCCAAAGCACGTGATACAAAAATCAACAAAGAAATCGCAGATTTACGTGAGTCAACGCGGGAGCTTGAATTGAAATGGAAGAATGAGAAAACTATTCTTACTAATATTGCTGAACTAAAAGAGCAACTCGAGAAATATAAACTTGAGGCAGAACAAGCGGAGCTCGAAGGAGACCTCGGTGCTGTTGCAGAAATCCTCTATGGAATTATTCCTGTTACTGAAAAGAGACTAGAGCGGGAGTCAAAGAAACTAGCACGAGTGCAAAAGAACAATCGAATCCTTCGTGAGGAAGTATCGAATGAAGATATCGCAAATGTTGTTTCAAAATGGACTGGGGTACCTGTTACGCGAATGCTTGAGGCAGAGACACGTAAGCTAGTTCGTATGGAAGAAGATCTCAAAGAACGCGTAAAAGGGCAGGATATGGCAATTGAGAAAATTGCTCATGCCATCAGACGTTCACGTGTTGGTATTGGTGATCCGAACCGGCCAATCGGCTCATTCATTTTTCTTGGTCCAACAGGAGTTGGGAAGACAGAGCTTACCAAGGCCCTCACTGGATTTATGTTTGATGATGAAAAGGCATTGGTCCGTGTGGATATGTCAGAATACATGGAGAAGCACTCAATTTCAAAATTGATTGGTTCACCTCCAGGATACGTTGGGCATGAGGATGCAGGCCAATTCACAGAAGCTGTTCGGCACCGACCCTACTCAGTCGTATTGTTTGATGAAATTGAGAAGGCGCACCCTGATGTATTTAACGTACTTCTTCAGGTTCTTGACGATGGTCGTCTTACTGATGGAAAGGGGCGTACCGTTGATTTCAAAAACACCATTATTATTATGACGTCGAACCTTGGTTCACATCATATTCAAAAGATGCAATCAATTGGTTTCTCTGATAATTCTTCAAAAGAGACCTACGAAGTCACAAAGAAAAAGGTTATGGAGTCATTGAAAGATTTCTTCCGTCCAGAGTTCTTGAACCGATTGGATGATATTGTTGTCTTTGATACCTTGTCCCAAGAAGTTATTGCTACCATTGTAGAGAATCAATTAGCCCAAGTTACTGAACGACTTCTTGTAAAAGAAATAAAGGTAAGCTACGACAGAAAATTAATCACTTATCTTGCTAAAAAAGGATTTGACCCGCAGTATGGCGCACGACCACTGAAACGTCTTATTCAAAATAAACTCTTGAATGAGCTAGCTTTGAAGATGATTAAGGGTGATATTATGGCAGGCGACAGCATTACTATTGATTACGATAAAGATCAGGTCTTGATCGCAAAGAAAAAGAAAGTTGTAAAAAAGAGAAAAGTTTTAGCTAAAACAACCTAGGAAAAATAAGGTTATATGCTATACTCGTGTCTGTTAAATTTAAACGTTTAACAGATGTTTGCGCCGGTGGCAGAGCGGTCAAATGCACGGGACTGTAAATCCTGCGACTTTAGTCTACGGGGGTTCGAATCCCTCTCGGCGCACACTAAAAATACCCTAAAACACTCAATGTTTTAGGGTATTTTTATTGTGTACTTGGCGTTTCCGTCAGGTTTATGCAACGAACAGGATGAGTCGCAAATCCCTCTCGGCGCACATAAAA
>JBLHWN010000021.1:0-10465 GCA_047629175.1 Minisyncoccia bacterium | reverse complement strand
TTTTGTTTATATTTATTCCATCTCTATCCCTATTTCCACCACCTCAGTTTCAATTTCTTTAGTTATTGAACCAACCCTTAAATACCCCCTAAAACCCATATTCTATCCCAAAAAGTTACGTATCCTAACCATGAACTGACCCAAAATAAAAAGTCCTTATTACAGCAAATGAGGGTCATAGTAAAAATACATACACGCGTATGTATTTTTATTTTATCCGAGTGCCGTTGAAACATGCTCTGCATATGAATAAGGGCTTTTTGCTTGTAAAAAGGGTACCCATTTCGGGACTACGGAACTTAGATATTGACAAACTATTATAATATGATATATTAGATTATGAATTAGTTATTTATATTAAGAGTTATTTTTGTTTATTTATGTTAAGTAGATAAAAATAACTTTTAATATAAACAAAAATGAAAACAGTAGCAGAAAAGTACGAAGTATGGACAAAAGACCTGGAGATTATTGAAGCTCTCAGAGCAGATCATTTCATCCATGTAACAGGGTTAACTAGTAAGATGCATGGACACGACCCTTCAACCATCGAATCACCCTTACAGCAATTTGATTTCTCTAAAAAAGGAGCAATAGATTCCAATAACAACATGACGGCTGTTATAACTCCTCATGGTTTCTACTTCCTCAAAAGAGGGCAGGTAAATCTTGATGAGTCAATTCGGGAGATGCTTTCCTTCAATGATGGAAATGGTGTTGGTGTATATTGCTCTAACGGAGATAAAATATATTCTGAGGCATTACTTGAGAGAGTTTCTGATCCATTAAATGAAAATCATGGAGATCCATTTTATGGGGTTAGATAATATTATATATATCCCTGCGTTATTATAACGTAGGGATTTTTTATTTACATATGTCTGCCATTTCATTCACATACAACCCCAAAACCTATATTCTATCCCAATAGGTTCCGTATCCTAACCATGAAGGGACCCAAAATAAAAAGTCCTTATTACAACAAATGAGGATCAGAATAAAAATATATACGTCAGTATATATTTTTATTTTATCCGAGTGCCGTTGAAACATGCTTTGCATATTTATAAGGGCTTTTTGCCTACAAAAATGATACCCTTTTCGTGGAATAGAATCTTATATGTTGACAAACCAAATTAGAAATGATATTATAATAAAGACAAATAAAATTAAATAATAAACTTAAAATCTTAAAGATGGAAACAAATACAATATTTTCTGAATTACCTATTTTTACTAATAAAAATAATGAGTCTCTTGATGTAATAGAGATTATGAATAAAAAAAAGATTACTTCAGTAACTATCGCTTACCTGTCAAAAGAAAAGAAAGTATCAGTTGGTGGTATCAGAGGTTTGTTTGGAGCTAAAAAAGTAGAGCAGAATGAAAAAGAATTAATCATTTTCGACCCTAAGGGAATTACTCTCTATTTCACCAAAGGAATTCCATCTGTTTCAATTAGATTTTGGGATAAAAATCAATTTGATAAAATAGCCGATAAAGATTATGACGAAAAGACTTTATGGAAGAGGTATGTGTTGAATTTAATTCATCCCTATCAAATTAACTTTCACATAGGAAATCTTAATAATGTTAATTGGGAAGAAAATAAACAATAAAAGATAATTTTCTTTTAATTTATAAAAAGCTACATAGAAATATGTAGCTTTTTTAATACAGGTTACGTATCCTAATCATGAACTGACCCCATTTAGTGCTAGCACGAGAAGGGTCATTTTTCTCACTTCAGCACAAACAAAAAGCACTCATTTGAGTGTTTTTCTGTAATACGATTAATTTGTATATTCCCCTATAAAAAGTTATATTAAAATTAATCGTATCGGGCTAAGCAATTATTACTTTTAAAATACATTTATTCATATGAAAAAACTTTTACAGACGTTACTTATCTTCAGTCTTTTTTTTATCGGTACGCAGACTTTTGCCCAAAGTACTATTTTAGGGACCACAGGGGATAGTCCTTTTAGCGTCACCATTGATACTGCAGGTAACATATATACCGCCAATTCTGGCTCAAACAACGTCAGCAAAATCACTCCAGCTGGTGTCTCTACTATTTTAGGTACGACTGGAACAAGTCCCAGAGGTATTGCCATCGATAGTGCTGGAAATGTATATACTGCCAATAATACCTCATACAACGTCAGCAAAATTACTCCAGCTGGTGTCTCTACTATTTTAGGTACGACCGGCACATACCCTATGGGTATTGCCCACGATAATGATGGAAATATATATACCGCCAATTCTGGCTCAAACAACGTCAGTAAAATCACTCCAGCTGGTGTCTCTACTATTTTAGGTACGACTGGAGCAAGTCCTTATGCTGTTGCCATCGATAGTGCTGGAAATGTATATACCAGCAATTATTTCTCAAACAACGTCAGTAAAATCACTCCAGCTGGTGTCTCTACTGTTTTAGGTACGACTGGAACAAGTCCCAGAGGTATTGCCATCGATAGTGCTGGAAATATATATACCGCCAATTCTGGCTCAAACAACGTCAGTAAAATCACTCCAGCTGGTGTCTCTACTATTTTAGGTACGACCGGCACAGACCCTATAGGCATTGCCATTGATAGTGCTGAAAATATATATACCGCCAATTCTGGCTCAAACAACGTCAGTAAAATCACTCCAGCTGGTGTCTCTACTATTTTAGGTACGACTGGCACATACCCCATAGGTATTGCCCACGATAATGATGGAAATATATATACCGCCAATTTTAGCTCAAGCAACGTCAGTAAAATCATTCCTCCTGACATCACGAACCCAACCATTGGCTCATTAACTCCAGCTGACAATGCTACTGATATCGCAACAGCTGATAATTTAGTAATCACTTTCACTGAGATTGTCGACGCAGAATCAGGAAGCATCACTCTCTACAAAACATCCGACGACTCAGTTGTTGAAGTATTTGACGTAGCATCTGATATATCAGGATCTGGAACAAATACGATTACTATCAACCCCACAAATGACTTCGAAGAACAAATCTCATACTATATTCGAATTGATGCAACGGCTTTTGATGATGAAACGGGGAATAGTTTCGCAGGAGTTTTGGATACAACCACATGGAGATTTACCACCGTTACCCTACCATCCGTTCTAAGTACTACACCAACGAATGGTTCGATTAATGTAAGTAACGATCCAACATTTGTCATAACTTTTTCAGAAGCAATAGATCCAATAAGTTTTAGCTCCTCAGTAAGCCCTTGTGGCTTTGGTGCCGACGGCCTCTCTTGTGCAACGCCAAGTACCGTCTGGTCAAGTGGAGATACGGTCGCTACCGTTACTAATGGAAATGGTGTTTTTCAGTACGATACTGAATACACACTTAGCATAAATCAGGCTCTGAGTGCAACTACTGGAGAAGATCTCGAAGCGCTCTATGAATTGACGTTTACTATTGAACCAGACCCTGCAGCACCAAGTTCTACTCGCTCAAGCTCATCCCCCCAATCCCGAGCTAAAGCACGACAAGTCTTTTCAGAGTATTACGCACAAAAGAACGTAACAGAAACAACCACTTCTGAAGCACAAGAAAACAATACCTGTTCAGCAAACCAAACCTTGACTCAAAACCTCCGTGCCCCATCACGTAATGGTGTATTCAACTCATATACACAAGGTATTGTTACTGAAGCAAATATACTTCAAGGTCACCTAAACAGACTCGGATTCAACTCAGGACTAGAAGACGGTATCATTGGGCGATTGACTGACGGAGCCATCAAACGTATGCAGACTTTCCTAGGAAGCATTCCTGATGGTTATGTAGGACCTATCACCCGAGGACTCCTGAATGAAAGTTGTGGGGAAGGTGGGTTGGAAAACTAGTTTATATAAAGGTTCCGTATCCTAACCATGAAGGGACCCAAAATAAAAAGTCCTTATTTATAAGAGCTTTTTGCTTGTAAAAAGGGTACCCATTTCGGGACTACGGAACTTTTAATATTCAATAAATGTATTATACATTGACAAGTTAAATTTAGTATGCTATTATAATTATAAGAAATAGTTCTTATAATATAAAATCAAATAACCATGCTAGAACCAGTAAGAAATACTCAGTTATTAATAGCTGAAAGAATCTTTAATTATTATTTACAGATAATTGAAATCAAAAAAGCACAAAACGTAGAAACTTTTATGATTGATGTCATGTACGGTGATCGTGAGGTAAGCCTCGTACATCTAACGGATAAATATGATGGTAAAAGTGTTTGGAGAGAAAAAATTAACATTAAAGATGAAGATGATTGGTTTACTCTCCCTGGTTCATTTAGAGACGCATTTGATACTACCGATAGATACTATGTAAACATAGAAGACGTATTAAAAAAAGCTTCTATGATGTTAGCAAAGAAAGGCATAGCAAGTTATTTTGATGATCTGACAGAAGATCAGCCTTTGTTTACTGGTCATCCAGGTGCAAAAGCACTACACATAGTGGTGTAAAAATATTAGACCAATTGGATACTAATTATAGTTTAGAGCGCAATTTTTATTGCGCTCTTTGTTTTACAAGTCCCGTATCCTAACCATGAAGGGACCCAACGTCTAAAAGCCTTATGTATATAGGGTTTTTTGCTTGTAAAAAGGGTACCCATTTCGGCACTACGGATTTTTTTTGGTTTTATCTGAAATATTATTTTAATTAAAACGTAGTAGAATAGGTAAATACATTATTATGAAATTATTCAAAAAATATAAAAAAACGATTATAATTCTAGGTTCATTATTTTTATTAATAATTCTCATTTTCATCATTCGATCAGGTCAATCAAATGGTGAAACAGTACCCACCTTTGCCGTTGTCCATACCGTTGAAACAGGAATAGTTTCATCTGGTATTGAAGCCACAGGAACTATTATTGCTGCGCAGAAATTAAATTTAGATGTATACAAACAACAGCAAAGAATCGAATCAGTAAACGTAGTTAATGGTGGGTCTGTCGATGCGGGACAAAATATACTATCGTTTGATAAGAGTCGTGCGAATGTCAACGTTCAGTCATCACAAGTAAAAATTAGCCAAGCTCGTCTTGATTTAAATCAAGTACAAGAAAACCTCAATGATCCTGATATTGGAATTCGTAGTTTGGATCAGCAAATAGAAGATATCAGAATTTCTCTTGTTCAGGCAGAGGAAGACAAAATTGACGCTTACACTGATTTTTTAAATACTGATTTAGCTCTGGAGCCGGTGAATAGAAATGGTCGTGGATCAAATATTCCAAGTGTTACTGGATATTATAATAATGACAGGGAAGGTGAATATCAAATAGAAGTTTATTCATCAAGCTCAGATTCAGGTCACTCAGTGCGATACACTGGTTTGTATTCTGGAACTGAAACTATCTTCATGGATAAACCAATCGAATTAGCAGATTCAGGTATTGAATTAGTTTTCTCTGGGGATATTGAAAATACCGAATGGATATTAGCACTTCCAAATGTTTATGCGAGTAGTTATTCAAGGAATAAAGAAGATTATGAAGAGGCTATTGTTGATTTAGGTAAAGAGATTCAGTCATTAGAAACTGATCTTACTAATGCATTGCAATCTCGAGATGATGAATCATTTTCTGATGGTCAGGACTTCAGATCACTGAGAGTCCGTCAGGCAGAATCAGCATTGTCCCAGGCACGTGTTGAACTGTCTGAAAATATTGATGTGGTTCAGGATCAAAATATTATTGCTCCATTTTCGGGAACAATTGAAGGATTAGAAAATGTTGTGGTTGGTGCAACACCAACACGCGATACCAATGATCCTATTAGTTTTGGAACGCTTATCTCAGATGATTTTTTGGTAACCTTTAGTCTATCTGCTGTTGATGTTGCAAAGACTTCTGTTGGTCAAACAGTAGTCGTTGATGTGACGTCGTTCAAAAATATTCCTTCACTTGAATCAACTATTACTGAAATTAGTTCACTGCCACAAAGCGATAGTGTTGCTCAATATGAAGTACAGGCATTGATTACATTGCCTAATGACAGTAACATTTCTCTGCGCGAAGGTTTACTAGCTGATATCCAGATTGTTCAAGAAGAAGTTAAAGATGTCATTCGCATTCCAAAATCAAGTGTTCGTTATGAAAAAGGAAAAGCTTTTGTTGATGTGCTCGATACATTGAGTGAGACGCAACAACAAGACTTTGATACTCTAGGTATCATTCGCTCGGAAACAGGTGAATTTCCATCGTATCCACTAGAGATAGTTACAGGAATAGACGGTGTGTTCTATACCGAAGTAATATCAGGACTTGATATCGGTACACAAATTATCACAACTCAAAATGATGAAGAAACGGGAGTTGTTCAGCAATCTGATTTCAGAGGTCGACCACGAGATGATAATGAAGGAGGGCGTCCACAATAGTATGACTACAGGAATAAAAAATATAATCTCCCTGCGTAATATTAATAAAGATTTTAATCTTGGTCAGGTAACAATTAATGTTTTAAAAAATATTTCCTTTGACATTAAGCAGGGCGAGATGATAGCAATTTTTGGAAAATCTGGATCAGGTAAATCAACATTAATGAATCTAATCGGATGTTTAGATATTCCAACCAGTGGCGATTATTATTTTGATACTCAATTAGTAAATTCATTATCTGAAAATAAATTAGCCGAACTACGTTCAATTGATATTAGCTTCATCTTCCAATCGTTTCACTTGTTGCCGGGTAAAAGTATCTACCAAAACGTGATGTTGCCCCTAGAATATCAAAGAGGGTTTAAGGGAAGTAAACGGGAATATGTTGAATTGGCATTAAAAAGAGCACAACTCGAAGAAGAGCAATGGCATAAAAAACCAAGTCTTCTCTCTGGGGGAGAACGTCAACGTGCCGCAATTGCGCGAGCATTAGTCGCAAAGCCAAAATTGCTATTGGCAGATGAACCGACAGGAAACCTTGATACAAAAACAGGAATAAATGTATTAGAGGAATTACGTATGCTTAATACCGAATTTGGAACAACAATTGTGATTGTGACTCATGATGAATATATTGCCGATTTAGTTGATCGAGTTATTCATTTAAAAGATGGTGTAATTGTTAAAAACGTATGAGTTTTTTTGCAATAATTAAAGAAGCCTTACAGGGACTGCGAGCTAATGCCTTGCGATCATCACTCACTATTTTTGGTATTGTCGTTGGGATTTTTGCTGTTACTGCGATGCTGGCTCTTGGAGAAGGTCTCAGTAATAATATTCTTGATAGGTTTAATTCATTTTCGACAGGAGATATTACTGTTTCTGGAGCATTACGTTATGACGATTTAACTTGGATCAAGGATCAGAAATATGTTTCGGAAGTGTTGGGAATTCAGAACATCTCAGGAGTAGATATTATTGTTGATGATGTTAGTGCTTCACCAACCATACGAACCTATATCGGTGACTATAATCAAGTCCAAGGAGCTGAAATTATTTCTGGTGAATTATTTGATTTTCAGGATCTTAATTACGATGCCCAAGAGGTCGTCATTAATGAAGGATTTCTTGAAAAAATTCAAGAAGAATCAGGTCTTGATATTTCAAAAGGAAGAATCAATATTAATGGGCAATCATTTGATGTTGTGGCCGTTATTGAGGGTGGTACAGGTGGATTTGGTCGGCGTGGTGACGGAACAATTATTATTCCATATGCATCGGCATTAGGATTGGTTACTAATACCAAAGTATTCTCTACGTTAGGGGTGAATTTAGTGAATCAAGAATACTATGAGATTGCAGGAAAAAATATCCTTGAATCATTGAATACCTCACGTTCAGCACCTATCGACAGTGAAGACTATTTTGCTGTTAATAGTGCACAAGATGCAATTGAATCTGCCCAAGAAACAACTGCAATGCTAACCCTGTTTTTAGGGATTATTGGTGGAATTACTTTGTTTGTTGGCGGAATTGGAACTATGAATATGATGCTAACAACGGTAACAGAGCGAACCAAAGAGATAGGGCTGCGTAAGGCTATTGGAGCACGCAATCGAGATATTCTATATCAAATTTTAGTAGAATCAGTAATCCTTACTGGTGTCGGTGGAATATTTGGAATTCTCTTGGCGTACGGAGGATCAGTTATTGCCAATAATGTATTGGGTGATAATTCATTAATTAGCGTTGTTCTCTCATGGTCAGTGGTATTAAACGCAACATTAGTAGCATTTATCGTAGGTCTCGTCTTTGGATTTTATCCCGCACAAAATGCTGCAAAGTTACAACCCGTAGACGCGTTGCGAGCAGATTAGGTATAAATTATCTAGACAAGTTCCGCATCCTAATCATGAAGGGACCCAAAATAAAAGTACTTATTACAACAAATGAGGATCAGAATAAAAATATATACGTCTGTATATATTTTTATTTTATCCGAGTGCCGTTGAAACATGCCCTGCATATTTATAAGATTTTTTTCTTATTATACAAAAAGGACCCTTTATTGATCACCGAACCAATCGCCAACGAGTATTGATATATAATTTATTTAATTTAAAATTAGTACAAAACTACAAATAATGAAAAATATAGAGATAAAAAAAGATTTTGCTAAATCAAATAAGACCGTTTTGGTATGTGGATCATCACGAGGCATAGGAGCAGCTGTGGCAGAAAGATACCTTCAGGAAGGATACAGAGTTATTGGGGTAGATAGACTTCCCGCATCTTTTAGCTCTGAAAAGTATCAGCATATTTTCTGTGACTTTGCACAAAAGGATTTTTTAAATTCTTTTACTAAGGAGATTAAAGGTCAAAAGATTCACAAGTTTCTGTACTGTGCCGCTATAATGCACAATGTTGATTCAATTAATCCTCAAATTGCTGATGTCGCTGAATTGTTTCATGTAAACACGTTAGCCCCTTGGGTTATTTCAGGTTTCTTGTTAAGGAATGGATTGGATGTTGATCTCCCTGTTTCGAGTATGGTTTTTATAGGTTCTGTACATTCAACCGCGACATCGAAGCACAGAGCAGCATATGCTGCTTCTAAGGCGGCTTTATCAAGTCTTGCTCGCTCCTTGTCTATAGACTTTGCCAAAGAAGGAACGAGAGTTAACGTTATCGCCTTCGGTGCTGTAAAGACAAAAATGCTTTCAGCCTTAAACAGTGAAGGATTGAGAAAATTAGAGGATCGATTACTTGTGCCAAAGATACCTTTACCTGAAAAGATTACTGGGATAGTACTATTTTTGCTATCAGAGGATTCTTCGTATGTTGTTGGGCAAACAATCGTTGCTGATGGAGGAGCCCTTTCGTGTTTATCAACTGAAGTTGAATAGTTTAATTTTGTAACAGAAGAAATTTATTCTCAAAAAAATATATTATGGTAGAAAATTTAATAAAAATTTCTGTGTTAAACAGAAATATAGTTCAAAAAATAACTCAAGAAATGTGTTGCTCTCTTTCCGACTTGTGGGAGTCACCAGATAAATCAAGGATAGCTGGTGAGGTTTTCATGAGGGAGTTTCTTGGGTGTAAAAAGTATGAAATGTTTCAAAGTTCCGCTCTTAATAATAATGATAATACGTTGCTAGTAACTGACAATAAACTTATGTTGGCTAAGGAGCTCGTTCATCAAAAAATAAATATGATTGTTTTAAGGCCTGATATGTACCACTTAAAGGAATCTGTTATTAGATTTCTTGAAATGTTTCATTATGAAATAGTAAAAGATCACTCTGTTCAGGTTGGATTAGAATCATATTGGCAATTATGTAAATCAGCCATAGTTCATCCTAATGCGGCAGAGTCAATGCCTACAAGGTCATTAATATACACTCAGTCATGCTCTAGTGCTATATTCTTCAGAGATACTTTGTCTCGTGATACTAATTATATTGATTACTTCTTCCAGACCCACAAGGGAAAACAAGGGGTGGCAGTGAAAGATACATTAAGAGGGGATTTAATTTATAGGGAAGCTCAAAAGTTACAATCACTAATTATGAAGGATGAGACAATTAGATTGGCTTGTGATCCTTTTGGTTCCTATATTCATAGGTCGAAAAAGAATGGGGTCAATGAGCCACACCTTCACCTACCCCTATCTGATAGATTGCTGCAATACATTGGAGTAGGGGTTCATGTTCCAGAGAGCGGTGAGTTGCTGAATGACGTATGTTCATTGCTGAGCGAAGAAGAGATGTGCAATTTGTGTTTGTCATAATAATTTAATTTAAAGAAATAAGACCCTATGATATAGGGTCTTTTACTTACTATTCAGAGATCACACTAATCTCAATATTAGCAAATCCATCAACCCACGTCCGCAATCGTGCTGTAGCAAGATTATTTTCAGTGGAACCTGTGTTAATCATTTTGATAACAGTCTCCTTGTCGAACCAGTCGATATTTATGATATCCTCATCAGTACTTTGATTATTACTATGTGTTTCAGGTAGTGATTCCAATTCTAT
>JBLHWN010000020.1:0-10504 GCA_047629175.1 Minisyncoccia bacterium | reverse complement strand
TGTGTTTTTTTTATTGGGTATTATTTTTCGCTTCCCGCAGAAAAATCTAATACATTGTCGTTTTCTAATTCAAAGCTAATTTCTTGCTGATTAATATTAACAACATAAACGCCAGCTGGTAAATTATTTACCTGTAAATCAATTCGAGTTTCGTATGGCACCAAAGCTTCTGTACACAGGTCTCCTTCCGTTCGAGTATCTAACATTACATAGAATATGTTTCCATCTCGCAACTGTGAGGGGGTATTAAGGTACGTACAACCATTTAGAAGATTACCAGATACGACAACTGTTTGTGTTACAGGAAAATCTTCACTCGTTTCGATCTGTATTGAATCAATTTGAGCTGCGTTTAACGGTAATGTTCCATCACCAATACCTCCATTTGGTTCGACTGGCATAAAGTCTTCGATCTCCACAGTTCGCGGAGCAAACCAACCAGCGCTATAGGCATACCATCCAAGTGCTACCAATAGGAGCACCGCAATAACGATGTACCAGATAGTTCTTGATGATTCTGTTTTTTCCCGAATAATTCCAGATTCTTGTTGATTGTTGTCTAAATTATATTCCATATAGTGTAGTAATTAGTACGTATAAGCAAAGACATTATACCATGAATTTTTAGAAAGAAATATATGTTATTCACTTGTCATCTCTATTTCCTTACAAAAAGCTACGTGATCCTAAAGAGCTCGGCTCAGCATAGTACCAGGCTGCGTCTTCATTTGTTTCTCCGTTAACCGTGATGCTGAAATACGAAGGACAACCTTTCCACGGGCATATATTTTCCTTATGACTGTCACTTAACTATTCTTTTTCATTGAGTCAATTGGGAAGTAATAAATTCCCTCTACAATAATTATTGTGTCACTTTCTGCGATTATTGTATTAATCCATTTTGCTTTCATAGGCTCTGTATTTTTTTAAATAGATGAATAACTATGTTGATTATAACTTATTTTTATATTACCATGGAGCCGTTAGGCACTGCAGCTCAGTCGGTAGATCGCATTCATGGTAAAAAAGAGGTCTACCCTGATTATCTGGATTACGTTATATTGTAAGGGTTATCTTATAGCTAAAATGTAATTAGGACCGTTCCTCTCAGAAAAGAGGTCATCGGGTAGTAAAAATATAACGCCGTCGTAGCTCATTTGGTAGAGCACTACATTGGTAATGTAGAGGTAGCAGGTTCAATCCCCGTCGTCGGCTCACCTAGATTAATTAAACAGTAAGAAACATTCCTATGGATATAGAACTCCTTGCTGAACAATTTTATAATCATTCAATTTATATTAGAGGTTACTCGCCACATACTATTAAAAGGTATAGATGGGTAATCAATTTTTATTGTAGATAATTAAATATTACAGAAATAGAGCAAGCTATGGGAAATATGTCGCAGGTTTTTAATTTCCATTCATGATCTTTAATGTCTCAGATCCGACAATACCATCAATGAATGTTAAACCTTTGGCAGTTTGATACTCAATAATAGCCTTGTAGGTATTAGTCCCATAGATACCGTCAGTTGCTCCAGTAGTATAGCCGAGAGAGTTCATGCACAACTGAACCTGACGTACATCTTCTCCAATCATTCCGAGTTTAATGAGACGAGAGGAAGTAATTGAGCAAAGTGATTGTTTAAGCTGCTCTTGAAGAGCATTTATTTGCTCCTTTAGTCTCGAGATAAGATCAGCGTTTGTTGGGGAAGGATCATCTTGAAAGATATTTAAAATTCTTTTAGCAGAAGCACTTCGTGAAACTGATACTGGTGGATCAACAGCAGGCGTAGGAATATCGTAAGTACCAGTACTAAAATTCCCTGCTGCATCAGTTGATGTGGCTGTAATAGTATCTCCAAGTACAGGTGTCGGAATTATTGCTGAACAGATCCATGCACCTCCCGCATCGACAATAACAGATGCTGGAGCACAGGTAATCCCTGAAAGAGTAATAGTTGTTCCGACTTCACCTGTTCCAGTAATAGTAGTATCTCCTGACAACACAGGGTCAATGATTGGATCTATTGGAGGGTTGGCATCAGAAAGGTAAGCACCAATTTCCCATAACATATTGTTGTTCTGGGAATCTATGATGATATTATTTGGCCACACTGAGGCAGGAAGGAGTCCATTTTCATACAATGTACCTAGGTCTAAACCTGCATCTATGGCAGGTGAACCTGCTTGTAGGCTATAGTCATTATTATCTCTATCGACAAACAGAGGATCTGCGCTGAGTCCATTGGTATTAACCCCTGCTCCACCAGAGAAGTCTGTTGTATTTTCAAATAGTAAATTATTTGAGAGCGTTAATAAGGTACCTCCTGCTCCATTCCAGATTCCAATATCATGCCCTACGAAAATATTATTATACAATTCGATCGCGTCGTAGAATAAAACTCCACGACTATTATCAACAAAAGTACTGTTTCTAATAACAGCTCCTGCTCCTGCTCTTATTATTACAGCGGTTTTACCACCAAGAATCTCATATACTAATGCGTAGTTTAATGACAAAGAACCTCCTGATGTTATCTCAATGGCGTGATTAGTCGTATTATGAATCTTTGCATTAGTAATACTTGTAGGAGCTGAACCTGTTATATATATTGCACGCCCGATTGTATTAGAAATTTCAATATCTGATATATCTACGGTACCGGGCGCATCCATATCAAATATATTATGGGTTCCGCCACTCACAGAAGCATTATCAATTTCTACCCTAGCTGTCCCTTTTAGTCTAAATGCCTCTTCAGTAGTATTAGACAATACTATATTTGAAAGAGTATAGTCACCAGTGCTGTCTAGATCCAGCTCTACTCCTGTGGTTCCTCCGCTAATAGTGACATCATCAGCTTCGAGTGAGTGACTTCCACCAAAAGAAATATTTAAGCCATTATCACTAAATGTTGCACCATTTAAAGTATTTATATCCATAGGTGCATCCATAGGTGCACCAAAAATTCTTATAGCAAAGTCATTATTTTCAAAAATAACATCATTCATTGCTATTTGACTTCTTGATACATTATTAATTCCTGAAACATTATCTGAGAATATCCCAGTATTAACAGTAGCAATTCCTCCACCATGAAGTGACAGACCGTCGTCACCTTGGAAACGGGCAATAACATTATTATAAGTAACCGAATTGGTATAGATACCGCTTGTTACTTGTTTAAAACCATCATTCCCACTACCATAAGTCTCTACATTATTTAGGATAATACCAACATTATGTTCAGTTTGAGAGCGAACATATAAACCTGCATCATTTCCATTACGGAAAATCATATCTTCTAGTGTTATATAATCTTGTTCATATAAATATACACTATAAGATCGCTGACTTGCCTCAATACTTCCTCCAGTAGGATCTGTACCAATATTCACAAACAATTCCCCACTCTCTAAGTCCCATTCCCCTAAAGCAAGTGATGCAAAACCACCGTTATTTTCATCAAGAAATGTCTCATCATTTAAAACAACAGTGGTACTAGCTAGGCTAATTTTATAAATTGTTCCACTAGCAAGTGTCCACGTATCGTCCATAAGTTTAGAACCAATTAGTGCAGGTTTATTTCCCGAACCAAAGGCTCCAAAGGTAATAGGGTTATTCAGCGTTCCTGATGAGGGAACAGTTAACTGTTCCCTAAAAGATTGACCCCTTCGGAGTAAAACCGTATCAGAAGGAGAAAGGATTAGGGTATTAATATCCGCAATAGTAGCAAATACCGTATCGGCACCTGCTCCACAACTAAAGGTACTAAAACTATAATCTAGGCAATCAGGTGCGCTTGAAGCAATGTTAGTATCAGTAACAGTATTGTCAACATAATACGTAGCTGCATATGCATGAGTGCCGGATAGTACTAATATAAACAATGACAGAATAATAAGTGGTCTAAAAAATAATTTCATAGTGAGATAATAAGTAAGCTAGCTAATAAGTAAGTAAGTACACTTATTTTTAGAAAATAAAGAATGGTGTGTGGGAGGTACCCCTAAAATTCAAACACCTTTCCTACGTGCAAGAAGCAGTATACTTAGTGCTAATATTTATTGCAACAGTAGCAATGTCATCCTAAGTGAGGTGTGTATACGAGAACGATTGTAATAGTTAATCGTTTGGTAAATTCCAGCTACAAGCTCACCTAAGGTTTCGAATCTGCTTGGATCACCAAGGTCCTGCTTGAATCCCTTGTAGAAATATTCTTGACAGCCATTCTCCCAAGAACAACCTACTCGACTCATCGACTGCTGTATGCCAAGTTTTTGTACTAAGAAGGTATAGTCTTTTGAAGCATACCCACTTCCTTGGTCACCATGTATGATTCTTGGTGGTAATCTCTGTAGTACTGAATAAGTAATGAATTCATCACCAACTGCGTTACATGAGTAGTCAGTATAGCTACTCCTACAATCTCTCTGGTGTAGAGATCAATCACCGTAGTGGGATAAATCCATTTCTCTTGGAACTTGACGTATATCAAGTCAGAAGCATAGATCTCTCCTTTTCTCGTTGGTGTTTCGGTCATCAGGTAATTTGGAAAGACAGGGTCTTTCCCCTTATACGTAAAAGGTTTTCATTACCTGGAGTAACAGAAAGATCTCAGTTTATACTGAGATCTTTTCTTGTAGCTCAGCGGAAATTGCATTAATAAAATCTTCTGTACTAAGATAATTCTCCTCCCTCATTTTGTCTTTATAGACGAGAAGAGCTAAGTCCTTGGTCATACTACCTTTTTCAACAGTATCAATACAAGCTTGCTCCAGCTTCTTACAAAAAGTTTCAAGTTCTCTATTTCCATCGAGTTTCGCTCGATGGGACAAACCTCGTGTCCACGCAAAGATAGAAGCAATTGAATTGGTTGAGGTACTCTCCCCTGCCTCATGTCGTCTAAAGTGCCGTGTCACCGTGCCGTGTGCCGCTTCAGCTTCAAGAGTCCTACCATCTGGAGTCTTAAGAACAGAAGTCATGAGGCCGAGTGATCCGTAACCTTGAGCAACAACATCAGATTGTACATCTCCATCATAGTTTTTGCAGGCCCAGACGAACTTGCCTTCTGATTTTATAGCATAAGCTACCATGTCATCAATGAGACGGTGTTCGTACCAAATTCCAGATTTTTCAAATTGATCCTCAAATTCTGATTTATACACCTCAAAAAAAATATCCTTGAACCGGCCATCATAAGATTTGAGAATAGTATTCTTGGTAGATAAATATAACGGCCAACCTTTAGAGAGTGATTGGTTCATGCAGGCTCTAGCAAAACCATAAATTGACTCGTCAGTATTATACATTGCCAAAGCGACTCCAGAACCTTCGAATGTATATACTTCACGTTCAATAGGACCCCCCTCATCTGGAGTAAAAGTAAGAGTAAGTCTACCAGGTCCTTTTGTAACAAAATCTGTAGCCTTATATTGGTCCCCAAAAGCATGGCGTCCAATACAAATTGGATGTTTCCAGCCTGGGACATACTGCGGAATATTAGACATAAGAATTGGCTCACGAAAGACCGTACCGCCGAGAATATTCCTAATGGTCCCATTTGGTGATCTCCACATTTCTTTGAGGTCAAATTCCTCAACACGTGCTTCATCCGGAGTTATTGTAGCGCACTTAATACCTACATTATATTTTTTAATGGCTTCAGCTGCATCAATAGTGACTTGATCATTCGTTGTGTCTCGAGATTTCATTCCTAGATCATAATATTTAATATCTAAATCAAGATAAGGAAAGATAAGCTTATCCTTAATCATCTGCCAGATAATACGTGTCATTTCATCGCCATCAATTTCGACAACAGGGTTTTGAACTATAATTTTCATACTTATAGTATAGCAAAAATCTCTTCAGAAGATTTTATGGCTGCCAATAAATGAAATCAAGAGGCTTCGTTTCAATTTTCATCTCATCGCTAAAACAAATAGCTCTAATGCATTCGCATCAGAGCTATTTTGCTTGCACCACAAGGATACTTGTAAAATATACTTCACTATTTTATATCGTGTGTCGAGGGTGGGAATTGAACCCACGACCTTAGGTTTATGAGTCCTACGCTCTAACCAACTGAGCTACCCCGACATAGGCTCTAAGATAGCATATTTTAGGCGTATTTCAACTGCTTTTGATATTGCAAAGAAGCACCAATATGCTAAGATATTTTTGTTGCACCGGTAGCTCAACTGGTTAGAGCACCCGCCTGTCACGCGGGAGGTTGCGAGTTCAAATCTCGTCTGGTGCGCCAAATAACAAAAACTAGGTATTTCTCCTGGTTTTTATTTTAATTAATAAGTAAAAGACATGTGCTATTTTGCAGATAGGTCTTTAATAATGAATTTATTTTTTTCTTTGCTATACTAGATGAATATTGTGAAAAATATGAATAAAAAAAATAAAAAAATTAAAGATAAAGGATTTACTGTTATTGAGTTACTTGTCGTTATTGTGGTTATTGGAATATTGGCAACAATCATAATTACATCATTAACAAGAGCACGCCTGCAAGCGAAGAATGCGAGCATTATAACGACTATGGCGAGTCTTGATTCAATTATTGATGCGGATAAATACCCTGGCAGTTTTTCAGATCTTTGCCTAGAGTTTGAATCAGGCGGGTCATTTGAGATTATTCGTGCATCAATTGAATCAAACGGAGGAATTTGGAATTGTGATTCAACTGATGAGGCTTACCGAATATTCGTAAAATTAAATCAAGATGTAGTGCTTGCAAATCGCACCACCCATCAAGCTTTTGCTCAAGAAGAAGATTCATCACTTCATAATTTTGGCAATTATTATTGTCTTAATTCTAGATTTCAGAAAAACTTTGCTCATTGGGATGGTGATAGTTTAGCTTTTCCATCATGCAGTGATGAAGACTACATTAACACTCCAGTGGATGTTGAAGATGATCCTGACCCAACGCCTGATCCAGAACCAGAAAGTGACCCTGAACCACCACTTGAAAATGGAGGTCCATCATGTGATAGTCCAAAAAAACAAGTATGTCATTTTGAGAAAACCCTTTGTGTCTCATCAAAAGCACTCAAAGGGCATTCAAAGCATGGCGATGTTGAAGGAGTGTGTAGTTAAAAAGCCTAAAGGCTTTTTTATTTGAGAGACTTCTATTCGTTATGGTGTAATACTAATGTACTTTATGAAATCAGATTCGATCGCAAGTAATTTTCTTGACGAAATTTTCAGCGACGAATATTCAATTCGTCCTTACATAAAATGCTCCATATTTTTGCACGACCTAGACTCTTCTGTCCTGCTCGTCGCAAGCTCTTCAATCTGATATGAGTCCGACTTTTGAACCGGGACGCAGCACACAAGTACGCTACTCTCCCGCAACAAATAAAAGAAAACACGACTAATGTCGTGTTTTCTTTTATTTGTTGCGGGAGCCCGATTCGAACGAACGTCTTCAGGTTATGAGCCTGATGAGATACCATTACTCTATCCCGCGGTACGTAAAGACATATTACATGCAATATTTTATTACGCAAGGTAACCGCTTGTTATAAGAATATTTTCATATATCTTATATGCTCGAAATGCTTCGCGGTCAGTGAGCGGATAACGACTACCCTCATGAGCTAGTTTATTCCTTAACAGGTGGACCTCCCAGGCTGCATCAGTCCAAGAAACACCATCTCTACGTATTGACTGAAGTTTTTCACCAAAACTATCGCCTTGGTGACCCATTTCAGTTACGAGGTCTTCAAGCATACTGTCAGCGTCAATAACTGCCATACGCCAATTTGTTGGATTAGGTGACTTAAACATAACGGCAATAGTATCCCAACGTTTCAGTCTAGGTGATTGTTGTGCTTTCGCGATATTAAAATGTTCCTCATGTTTTTCTTTTAATTGGAGTTTCAAATTCATTATCCCGAACCATGCATAAATAGCTCCGCCTAAAAAACCAAGACTGATAAATAAACCAATAATTCTCAGATATCCAACAATTCCTGATAAATCATTTTTGAAAAAATCTGTAAGTATTTCAAGAAATGTCATATTATTTTAATACTGAGTTCTCAAAATCCTTTCCTACTTCAAAAAGCTTTTCTTCACAAAACATTGGAGCGGTAAAGTGCATTCCAAACGGCATTCCTTCACTATTGTTTCCAGACGGAATAGAGATGGCTGGGTTCCCAGTAAGGTTATATGGAACGGTAAATACATCTTCAAGATAGAGAGAAATTGGATCTTTCTTTGCTCCAAATTTAAAGGCAACTCCAGGAGCTGTTGGCGTAGCCAAAATATCAATTTTTTCAAACACTTCCCGTATCTCTTGAGTAATTTTTGTCCGCAATTGCCGTGCTTTATAGTAATACTCGTCATGGTACCCAGAAGAAAGAACATATGTCCCCAACATAATACGGCGCTGGACTTCCTTACCAAAACCTAAAGTCTTTGTTTTTTTGTATCCATCAATAAGATTTTCTCCTTTCTCTGATAATCCATAACGAATACCATCATACCGCGCTAGGTTTGATGATACTTCTGCGGGCTGCAAAATATAATACACCGCAAGAGCATGCTTCAGATTAGAAAGTTCTACATCTACAACGGTGTACCCTTCTTCTTTCATTTTTTCGATTGTGATATTAAAATTATTAAGAACCTCCTTGTCTAAACCATCTACATCTAAAAACGAACGTGGGATACCAATAACTTTGTTATTGGTATTTTTTTCTTGATATTTTTCGCGAACACTCAATGGTACTGACGTATTGTCCATTTCATCATATTCATTAATCACGTTAAAAACAGTCTCAGCATCTTCTACTGAGTTAGTAATTGGCCCAATAACATCCAATGACGAAGACATGGCCAATAAGCCTCTCCGAGATACCGATCCATAGGTTGGCTTTAATCCTACAACACCACAACAAGCTGCTGGTTGCCGAATAGAACCTCCCGTATCACTTCCGAGGCTATATGGAACCATTCCAGCTGCAACAGCTGCTGCAGGACCTCCTGAAGAACCTCCAGGGACCCGTGATTCATCTAGTGGATTACGCGTTACCCCATAATAGGAAGATTCTGTTGATGTTCCCATTGCTGAATCATCCATATTCAAACGACCCATTAAAAGTACTTCTTGTTTCTTGAAAATTTCAGCTATTTTTGAATCATAACTTGCGACGTAGTTTTCAAGCATGCGTGATGCTCCGCTTACTTTTTTACCTTTAAAAAGAATATTGTCTTTTACTCCAAAAGGAATCCCAGATAATACTCCACTCTCAATGTTTTGATCGAATGTTTGATCTTCAAAAACCTCTATAAAGGCATTTACTGTTTCGTCTCGATATTTAATGACTGATATACTGTGTTCATATAAATCTTTAGAGGTCACTTTTCCTGATAGTAAGTCTGCATGTAATGATTTAATTGTTGTTTCTTTAAAGTTCATAATTATAAAATCTTATCTACACGCACGTAATCTCCTTCTCTCCGTGGTGCGGCTTCTAAAAGAACTTCAGTAAAAGTACCTGGTTCATACGCGGTATCATCCTCCCTCATCATATTAGTAGTATCGCTTCTGACCTGCTCGTCATACGAATCAATTTCAACTGAGTTAATGGTACTAATATAATCTAAAATTCCCTGGAAATCTTTTTGGTACGAAGCAATGTCTTCGGCACTAAGTTCTAATCGTGCTAGTTCTGCTAGCTCTTTAATATCTTCACTATTCATACCTCTTAGTATAGCTCAAGACTTAACCCAGGTCATCCTCTCTTTGTCTAAAAAGAAAATTCATCCTAACTTCCAAATCCATACTCACTTTGTTCACTGAGTCCTAGAGTGCTCTACACGCCTAAAAAATACAAAGATAGCACGCGTGCTATTTTTATAAAAACTTCTTTATAAATTCCTCTTCGGTGATGACCGTTACACCAAGACTTTGTGCTTTTTGTAGCTTTGAGCCCGTCTTTTCACCGGCAAGTAAATAATCTGCTTTTGCACTTATCTGAGAAAGTATCTTCCCTCCTTGTGATTTAATTTCTTTCTTCATTTGGTCACGGGTGTATGACTGCAAACTTCCTGTTAGGACAAATGACATGCCTTTAAGGTTTGTGGATTTATTTGTAGTATTTGGCGTTCGTATATCAATACAGGACTCCAACAATAGAACCTCTCTTAACAAGCGAGTGTCACTAAAGTATTCAATAGTAGACTCTGCGATTTGAGAACCTACGCCATGAATCGCAACAAGATCTTCAAAGCTTGCAACAATCAATTGATCTAGATTAGTAAAATTTTTTGCGTAAAGTTCAGCAATCTCCTCACCAACATGGCGAATTCCTAAGGCTGTAATAAAGGTATCAAGCGAAGTTTCTTTTGATAGGTTAATTGCATCCAAAAGATTTTGCGTAGCTTTATCTTTAAATAATGGCAAAGCAATAATTTGCTCGTAAGTGAGTCTGAAAATATCGCTCATTGAATTAACATACCCAGCCGTATA
>JBLHWN010000019.1:0-11278 GCA_047629175.1 Minisyncoccia bacterium | reverse complement strand
TAACCCGCTCTTTATTTACGGATCAACAGGACTTGGAAAAACTCACCTTATTCAAGCAACAGGAAATAAAATACAAAAAGACAACGAAAAACTGCAACTTTTTTATACGAGTTCTGAAAAATTCTCTCAAGACTATGTTAATGCGCTAAAAAACAACCGTATTAACGCATTTAAGAACAAATACCGAGGGTATGATGTTCTTATTATGGATGATATTCAATTCTTTTCTGGAAAAGAAAAACTTCAAGAAGAACTCTTCCACCTATTCAACATTCTTTATGATAAAGGGAAACAAATTGTTTTTTCCTCTGATAAACACCCTAATTACATTGTAGGGCTCGAGGATCGATTACGATCACGATTCTCTGCTGGAATGATTGTAGATGTCGTAAAACCTGATTATGAATCACGCGCGGCTCTTCTTAAAACAAAAGCAACACAAAAGAAGACACCTGTGAACGATGATGTTATTGATTTCTTGGCTTCGAGTCTTGATGGAAACGTCAGGGAGCTAGAAGGAGTCCTCAACGCTATTAGTATCCAAACAGATCTCCGTGGCCGGAAACTCTCTATTAATGAGGTTAAGACTCTCATTAAGAATAACGTTAAACCAAAGAAACATCTTGCAATCAGTGAAATTGTAAAAATTGTTGCAGGATTCTATACTCTTGACCCTGAACTGGTTTATGAAAAGACCCGGAAAAAAGAAATCGTCTATGTTCGTCAGATCGTTATGTACATTTTGAGAGAATATTTCAATATTTCGTACCCAGCGATTGGAAAAGAAATTGGTGGTCGTGATCACACAACTGTGATCCATTCCTACGAAAAAGTAATTGCGAATTTAAAAGAAGATCCAAATTTACAACAAGAAATTGAACAATTACAAGCAATTCTCGATGTGTAAAACTCGTTGTATAAACCATGTATAAGTTGAGAATATTCTGTTTATAGTTTGTGAACAAAAAATCCAATTATATCTTTCTGTGTATAACTTAATGTTATCCGAGTAGAAATACCTTATACTATACACAGGAAAAATTCCCTAAAACCCTTACACAGTAAACTCTAAGTGAGTAATGCACACTATCAACAACCCTAATAATAGTAATAATAATATTTTATATACTTAATCATTAATAACTATGAAAATAGAAACAACACTTGAAAAAATAAAAGACGCTGTATCACGAGTACAAAAAGTATCAGCAAAAAATCTCAGTCTCCCTATTCTTGAGAATGTTCTTTTAACAGTGAAAGGTAAGAATCTTATTTTACGATCAACTAACCTGCATGTTGGTGTTGAAATTGTTATTCCTGTAAAAGTTGAAACAGAAGGAGAGGTTGCTGTTAAATTGGATGTGTTTGCTCAGATAATAAATAGTTTAGGAAATGAACATAATGTATTTCTAGAGGTTATTGATAATACTCTTCATATCGCAACAGAGAAATCACAAATGGATATTAAATTATTTCCTCATGCTGATTTCCCAACACTTCCACGAGTTGAAGATGGAGTAAGTTTTGAATTACCTATTGAAACGCTTATTGATGGTGTCCGTAGTGTTGTGTACAGCGCCTCTCTTTCTGATATTAAACCTGAAATTTCAAGTGTGTATATTTACAGTGAAAACAATGAATTAGTTTTTGTATCAACAGATTCATTCAGGCTCGCCGAAAAACGTATTGTTGTTGAAACGGGTGCTGAGATTGACGGAGTTATTGTTCCCGTTAAAAATATTCAAGAATGTATTAAGGTTTTTGCAGGAAATATAGGTGACGTTGATATAATTATTGGCCAAAACCAACTTTCTATTCAATCAGATAATATCTACTTTACTTCACGTGTTATTGATGGAAATTATCCAAACTATAAACAGATTATTCCAACAGAATCAAATACAAATGCTATCGTTCTAAAAGATGAACTTATTCAATCATTACGATTAATTAATGTATTTTCTGATAATTTTAATCAATTATCAGTAAATGTTGATAGTAAAAAAGGACAAATCCTTCTTCATTCACGAAATACAGATGTTGGGGAAAATAATACGTCTGTGGACGCGGCTATCACTGGCTCTCCTCTTGAAATGTATATAAATCATAAATATCTTTCAGACGCACTACCTGTGTTAGTAGGAGATAGTATTGAATTTTCTTTTGTTGAAAAAACAAAACCATGTGTAATTAGAGCTGTTGGAGATTCATCATTCCTCTATTTGATTATGCCAATGAATCGATAATATTTTATGGATTTTAATATCAATACTTTTCTTAAAAATAAGATCACTGAAAACAAAACGGAACCAGTGTATCTTCTTGGTGAAATATTAAAGGTGTACGACTCAAATATCTTGACACAAAATATTTCTTTTTCTAAAGGGAGACTTTCCTTAAAAAATATATCACCTCAATTGAAATTACATATTACTATGAATAAAAATATGATTATTGAGAAAGCAAAAGAGCAAGGAGTAGAGTTGCGTGATATTATGTAATTATGAAAGTATTAGCTATTGATCCTGGTTATGACCGTCTTGGTTTGGCCATTATTGAAAAAAAAATAGGAAAAGAAGAATTAATATATTCAGAATGTTTTCAAACGGAATCCACTGATATTTTTCATACACGTTTAGGAATGATTGGATCTCGCGTAAGAGAGTTGGTTAAAACCTATACCCCAGACGCATTAGCTATAGAGGATTTATTTTTCGCAAAGAACACTAAAACAGCTCTAAAAGTAAGCGAATCTCGTGGTGTTGTAATCTTTCAGGCTGTTGATGCTGGTTTGCCAGTTTATGAGTACACACCTAACCAAATAAAGGTTGCAGTAACAGGGTATGGAAAGGCAACAAAAAGAGAGGTTCATATTATGGTGAATAAATTAATACACCTTGATGATAAAAAACGACTTGATGATGAGATAGATGCAATTGCAACCGGGCTTACTTTTTTTGCATCATACAAAAACGCTCATTTATAAGTGTTTTTTTTGTTTGTAAAAGATATTAAGAATGTATAATAAAGATATGTTGTCACCAAAAAAACAGCACACACGGTATATGAGAGCTCATCTCAAGAGACAGCGTTTACTTGCTAAAAAGCACAGGAAATATATGCGTCTTAGAGCTATGAGAGAGTCACGTGCGTTTGTGGAAAATAGTCTGAGTGTTAAAAAAACACTCACCAGTGTTCTTGGGAATATTTGGTTTGGCATAAAGGAATTTGCTTTTGTTGTTAAAACAGTTATTGAACTCGCTTTCATCAATCTTCGATATCGCATTCAAAAGTTATGGTATCGATCCCTTGATTTGTTTATAGAACGAAATCAAGAAAAAACATCCTCCTTTGAACAAATAGAAATCATGAATTATAATGAATCATCAAGTTCACCTCTTCGTGAGCGCCGAACAACTAAAAAACGCAAAAAACGCAAGGGAGTATTATTCAAGAAAATAGTCTTTACTTTTGGTATTGGTGCACTAATTCTGTTTGGTTTATTTTTCGTTTGGGTAGCGAGTCTCGAGATTCCAAGTATTCAGAATTTTGAAAATCGTAAGATCTCAAACTCAACCAAGATTTATGATCGTACAGGAGAAGTTCTCTTATATGATATTCATGAAAATATCCGTCGAACAGTAGTTGATTTTAATGGTATCAATCAAAATGCAAAAGATGCTATTGTCGCGATTGAAGACCATACTTTTTATGAACATGGTGGAGTTGTTTGGAAATCAACAATCCGAGCTATTGTTCAAACTACTATGTCAAAGTTGGGATTGTCTAGTGCTGGGACAGCTGGAGGTTCGACAATAACGCAGCAGGTAGTAAAAAACACTCTTTTAAACCGAGACCAAATTATTTCTCGTAAAGTAAAAGAGTGGGTACTTGCTTATAAGATTGAGGGACGATTATTGAAGGATGAAATTTTAGAAATCTACCTCAACGAAGCACCGTACGGTGGAACTATTTATGGTATTGAAGAAGCATCAAAACGATTCTTTGGAGTGCCAGCATCTGAGGTGACGGTAGGTCAAGCTGCGTATCTTGCTGCTATTCCAAACCTACCAACCTATTATTCTCCCTATGGACCAAACAAATCCGAGCTTGATCTCCGGCAACAAACGGTACTTCGGGAAATGAAACGATATGGATTTATATCAGATACTCAATATCGAAGTGCACTGGAGGAAGATGTTGAGTTTCAACCAGAAGAAGATAGTTACGCAAAATCACTGCATTTTGTGCAGTATGTTAGAGCTCAATTAGAAGAAACCTACGGTACTGATATGGTGGAAAATGGTGGACTTCAGGTTATTACAACTCTTGATTACGAACTCCAACAACAGGCAGAAGAAATTATAGGAAGACACATTGAAGAAGTAGAAGAAGATTTTGATGCTTCAAATGCTGCTCTTGTTGCTGTTGAATCCTCTACTGGTCACATTTTGACAATGGTTGGTTCACGTGATTATTTTGATACTGATGAATTTGATGGGAACTTCAACGTGGCCTTATCTCCGCGTCAACCAGGTTCAGCATTTAAGCCTTTAGCCTACGCTGCTGCTTTTGAACAAGGATATCTTCCTGAAAGTACTATTTTTGATACTGAAACGCAGTTTAATAGTCGTTGTGAAAAAGATGATACAACTAGTGAAGAAGGTTGTTATTCACCAAACAACTATGATTTTGATTTTAAGGGTCCTATGAGTTTTAGAAGTGCTCTTGCGCAATCACGTAACATCCCTGCTATAAAAGTAACTCACCTAGCTGGTTTAAATCGTGTTATTGAAAAGTCACGTGACATGGGAATTAGCTCTCTAAGGGAACGTGCTGACTTCTACGGCCTTGGTTTAGTGCTTGGTGGGGGAGAAGTATCACTTCTTGAAATGACGAGCGCATATACCGTTCTTGCAAACGAAGGAATCTATAATAAACCGACCGGAATCTTAGAGATTACTGACTTGAACGGAAATACTCTTGAGAAGTATTTATCAAATGAAGAACGTGTCCTAAAAGAAAATGCAGCACGTATGGTTAATAGTATTCTTTCTGATAATGTTGCTCGAACACCACTCTTTGGTTCTCAATCATTTCTCTATTTTGGAGAGCGTGATGTTGCTGGTAAAACAGGAACAACAAATGATAATCGCGATGCATGGTTGATCGGGTATATCCCGCAAGTTGCAGTAGGAGTATGGACAGGAAACAATGATAATAGTCCGATGAAAAAAGGTTCATCTATTTCAGGTAAACCTTGGCGAGAATTTATGAGTGAAATTATCAAAAACTATGATAATGAATCATTTACAGGGTATGATATTCCTGATGATTTCAACTCATATCCAAATATGATTAAGGGAGATTGGTATGGTGGAACAACTACTTATATCGATAGTGTCTCTGGGAAACTAGCGACAGAGTTTACTCCAGAGGAAACAAAGATCGCAGTTCCACAACCAGATCCACATACAATTCTCCATTGGATTAATAAGAACAACCCTCGCGTTGTTGATACGTCTCGTGATGATGCTCAGTATGAAAGTTGGGAATATGGAGTTCAAGGTTATGTTCAAGAACACCTCCAATCAATCTTGAATATTGAGATTGATCTACCAACTGATTTTGACGATGTTCATACTTCTGAAAACTCAGAAAGTTTTAGATTTATCATCGAAGGTATTGATGAAAGTAATCGCTATGCTCTTGATGAAGAAATAGAGGTTGATATTGAAAGTCAGGATAGGCCTGACCGTGAGATTGATACCGTTCAATTCTTTATTAATAATGCATTTGTTGATGATGATACTTTGGCACCATTTACCTTTAAATTTGTACCAAGCGAACTTCAATACTTTGAAGAGAATAATTTAATAAGGGTAATTGTGACTGATGAGGATGGAATTAAAGCTACCCAAGAAATTTCCTTCACAATAGAGCTTTAAAACAAATGTGTATCGTTGTTGCTTTCGCCACTCGAGGAGTACTTGTAAAATATAGTGTATCATTTTACTAGTGCACTCGGTTTGCTACTGCAAAAAACTACGTCTTCAAATACTCGCGCCTTAGCACACAGCTTGTTTAAAAAATCTAGATATAAATTATCTAAAAATAAAAACCCCTTAGGGTTTTTATTTTGCGCTATGATACACATCCTGCACATCATCATTTTCTTCTAGTAATTCAATGAGTTGAGTTAATTGCTCATAGGTTGCTTCGCCCGGGTCCATCGGCGTATTTGCTACCCAATCACGTTCTTCGTTTTGCGTAAAATTCCAAGCAACTGATCCTTGAGCTCCAAATGACCCTCCATTTTTTGATAAGATGTCTTTAATCTCTGGACTTGTACGGTTAGTATTATCCGTTAGTCCTGTGATGATCATACCAATACCACCTGGGCCATAGGCTTCGTACATAACAGGTGTAGTATCGCCAACTTCAGATGCTTTTTTAATAGCTCTCTCAACCGTGTCTTTGGTCATATTTTCTTTATAAGCTTTTTTAATAGCTGATGACAGCCCGGCTGAGTTAATATCCCCATTAGACTTCTTTGCTTCAACCTGAATAAGCCTTACGATCTTGCTGAAGATCTTTGCCTTCTTTGCATTGTTGTCTGCAATCTTTCCTTGTTTTTTGTGTGATGATCCCATATGAAATTATTTTATAGATAGAATCCTGAGTCTGCAAGTAAAAAGTACTTATTGCTAAATACTTTTTTGAATATATTCTTTCCTGAAATGTTTATATGCTTCTTCGGTTGCAACGCGGCCACGTGATGTGAGTTCCAATAAACCTTTTTGTATAAGATAAGGTTCGATAACTGATTCAATAGAATCAATCTCTTCGTGGGTTGCGGTGGCTATAGTTTTTGCTCCAACAGGACCGCCGTTGAATTTATCAATAATAGCTAACAGGACTTCTCTGTCAGTTTGTCTGAGACCGAGCTCATCAATACCAATCATCTTGAGGGCAGCGAGAACGGTCTCTTCAGTCATGTCGACCTTGTTAACTTCAGAATAGTCTCGAACTCGTTTGAGAAAATAATTAGCGGTTCGTGGAGTTGAACGACTTCGTTCAGCGATAGCGTGAACTCCACCATCAGTAATAGTGATTCCTAATTTATAGGCTGACTGATTAATGATCTGCTCCATTTCAGTGTGACTGTAGAATTCTAGTTTAAAGACTCCTCCAGAAAATCGTGAGCGCAAGGGGGCCGACAGACTCGCGATCTTTGTTGTAGCAGCAATCAACGTGAATAGTGGAAGATCTAATTGAATAGTCCGTGCTGATGGCCCTTTACCTATAATAATATCCAGAACTCCTGATTCCATGGCTGGGTAGAGGACTTCTTCGATGTTGGTGTTTAGTCGATGAATCTCATCAATGAAGAGAATGTCTCCTGAGGCCAGATTCGTCAGAATGCTTGCAAGATCTCCAACTTTTTCAATAGCTGGTCCTGAAGTAATTTTAATATCCGCCTTCATCTCCTTTGCTATTAAATGTGAGAGGGTCGTTTTACCGAGTCCTGGTGGTCCATAGAACAAGAGATGCTCAGGTTGTTGTTTACGACCTGCAGCAGCAGTTAGAAGGATATGAAGATTATCTTTAATTGATTGTTGTCCAATGTATTCATCCCAAGTATTCGGACGTAATTGTGGATCAAGGAGTTGTGTTGTAGGGATATCTGACATGAATACAGTATAGCCTATCCACTCTCAATTAGGCCACTATTGACAAAACAAAGTTATACACAAGTTATTAACATCAAGTGTTGGTCCTTTTGTAAAGGAGGTGTTATTATCTTTAAGTACTACTTTCCAGTTGGAAGAGGAAAAGTACTTGACAAATTATTTCCTTATGATAATATAATTGTTAACACCTTGAAAATAGTAATCTCTAAGCAATCAGATCTCGCGAATTTGGCTCTGCGGATAGGATTGATTGGTACCCACCCTGGTAGTGGCCCTACTGATCATCTCGTTGAAGCACAGTCATCCTTTATTTATAAAGTTTTGTTTCTTGTTGTTTAGAGTTTACTGTTAACAAGTTAAAGCTCCCTCATGGGAGTTTTTTTGTTGCTCAGATTATTGATGTTCAATTTTGTAGTTTGATTAATTGTATACCCAGTCAAGCTGGGTATACAATTCGAAATATTCGCTTTCGCTCATTTTCTCATTGAAGTATACTACTGGTATTATGGTTGATTTTGATAATACCAAACAAGCAAAAAAGATTGAGGAAATTAGAAGAAAGGAAGAAGAGTCCTTTGTTACGCGTATTGCTGAAAAATTTGGACTACCGTATATAGATCTAACAGGAATAACCATTGAAACAGATGCCTTGGTAACCATTGAAAAATCTGAAGCAGAAAATGCCCAGCTTGCTCCTTTTAAAATTGTAGGACGTGACCTGTATGTTGGTATCAAGTCACCAAACCTTCCGGAAACAAAGAAGGCTCTTAATCTCCTTGAGAAGGATTATAATGTTGGCATTCACATGGTATCTACTCGTAGTTTGGAGAAGGCATGGGAACGCTATGCTGATGTTTCAAAAGCAACAGTTTTGCATGGTGGGCTCTTAGATATTTCACCTGAAGAAATTAAACGAATTGCAGAGCATGTCCAAACAAACCAAGATATCGCTGATGAGTTTGATAAAATTATTGGAGATAAGACTAATAAAAAGACGACTCAACTCATGGAGGTTATTTTTGGTGGAGCGATTGCAACCGGGTCTTCCGATGTTCATATTGAAGCTCAAGACGAATATGTGCGATTACGTTTCCGTCAGGATGGAGTACTTCAAGATATTTCTTCGTTTGATCATAAATCATATCGAAAACTTCTTTCTCGTATTAAATTAGTTTCAAAGATGAAAATAACTCAGACGCAGAATGCTCAGGATGGTCGTTTTACAATTGATTATGATGGCAAGGATATAGAAGTTCGTGTTTCAGTTATCCCAACAGCCTATGGTGAGTCATTTGTAATGCGTATCCTAAACCCTGATGGGATTAAGGTGGGAGTAGAAAATCTTGGAATCGAACCGCGTTTGTACGAGATCTTGATGAAAGAAATCGAAAAACCAAACGGAATGATCTTGAACACTGGTCCAACAGGTTCTGGTAAGACCACAACACTCTATTCATTTATGAACCGGGTGTATTCACCCGAAGTAAAGATTCTAACGATTGAAGATCCTATCGAATATCATCTTGCTGGTATTAGTCAAACACAAGTAAACCGAGCAAAGGGGTATGACTTCCTCTCTGGACTTCGAGCGGCACTTCGTCAAGATCCAGACATCGTTATGGTAGGTGAGATTCGTGATGGTGAAACGGCCAGTATAGCTATTAATGCATCACTAACGGGGCACCTGGTGCTCTCTACTTTGCACACCAATGGAGCCGCTGGGGTAATCCCGCGTCTGATTGACCTAGGTGTTTCTCCTCAGATTTTAGCAGCAGCCCTGTCAGTGTCCTTAGCACAACGTTTAGTACGAAAGATTTGTAAACATTGTAGTAGTGAAGAACTTCCAACAGAAGAAGAAGAAACGATCATTAGAAATATTCTTAAAAAGGCAGTTGAGAATAATAAGCCATTACATGAATACGGATTATCTGTTGACCAGAAGATCATACTGACCAAAGGAAGGGGGTGTGAAAAATGTAACGGAACAGGGTATAAAGGGCGTATTGGAATTTTTGAGGCAATTATCACTGATGATGCTATTGAAGAGTTGTTAAACAAAAAACCATCAGAGCAAGAAGTCCGCCGGGTTGCTGATAAACAAGGTCTACTCAACATGAGAGAAGATGGAGTTATTAAAATACTCAACGGAACGACGAGTTTCGAAGAAGTTCGCAAGGTTGTTGACCTAGATATTAGAGAGGTTACCCAAACACAATCCGCAGAGATTAAAAAACCGTCAACGATTATTGATACTGCGAAAGTGAACCCAGGAGCAATCCTAACAACAAAGAGCGTAGAAATATCACTGTTGATTGATTATTTGAAAAAACTCGAGCATGAACAAATGCTAAATCCAGAAAAAGACATTGCTGAGCAAATCAAACAAGTTCAAACAACTATTCTTGACTTACTTGAACACTCACAAGCCGAAGAGTTGTTTAATGAGAAAAAAGACTTTGCAAAAACCCATAAAACATTCAAACGTTTGTCTGATGATTTGGCTAAGCTTCACGCACATGCCCAGAAAGATCCACGTATGGATATGTCACAGAAAATCAGAAGGATACGAGAAGAAATTGAACATCACGAGATTTTAAAAGAGGTATAAACCTCTTTTATTCTGGGGAAAAGAATATTGACATATAGTATAATTCTGGTATATTCACAGATAAGGCATGAACCTTCAACAAATAATTTTTAACGAAATTTATAGAACTTATGAAACATATTATTTTTTTAGTACTGTTAGTACTTGCGACTATGACTTCTTGTAACTCTACAAAAGATATAGTGGACAACTCTCAACCCAAAATTCAATGGGAACGAGGGGAATTCAGTACTCTTTTATTAGAAGAAAAACAACTTGGTGAAGAACGATTACCAAATTCAAAGGCTAGTATTAATAGTCCCATTTCCCTAAGAGAACCAGATGAGTACCTTCAAATTGAAGGAAAACATCACTTCGAAATTCGACAAATTATTATTCCAACTGATTATGTTGGTGTATTGTCGATAGTGGAAAAAGACCCATTAAATAATCTAGCACCACGAGTCCTGCGAGAAAATTTCACTACTGAATTCAAAACGAAAACAGAAGCAGGGAATGACACTCTTGTTAAGAGAGAAGTTAAACTTGATTTTTACCTTGTCTACGAACAACATACAACATTTCTTAGGCAGCAAGATGTAAATTATGCGACGCTCTCGAGTTTGAAAGCTAGTGGAGGATACATCGATGATATGAAGTACTTACGAAGCAATAATGGAAATTATATGTACCGTAACTCTGATACTCAGAAGATTGCTTTAGCCACAGGCTTACCGAAAGAACCAAGAGGGTATTATTGGCTTAAGCCACTACCGTTCAGTGAACTATCCCAAGCTGATTCAAAAAAGTATCAAGAAGGTACTGCTGGTTTAGCGAGAACAACTGATGGAAAGTATGTGGTTCGTAACTATCAAACAAATGATCTTCACGATATGACAAAGGATCAAATGGAAGTGAAACTTAAAGTTTTAGCGTATCGCGTTAGAAAATTAGGTCTTATTTTTGATAAGAACACAAACGGATTTTAAAATCCTAC
>JBLHWN010000018.1:0-11846 GCA_047629175.1 Minisyncoccia bacterium | reverse complement strand
AATTGCATATAATAGTAAGATACTATTTTGCAAATAATTTGCAAATAATTTTTATTATAGAACAGTACCTACAGAGGTCGTTATCCAGAAAGATCCCCTGACCTTAGTATCTTTGTTCGAACACCGCCCCACATCATGAACCCCAAGGGCACTTCCATTTGTATATTCACTGTGTTCATTATAAATTAGGGCGCACGGACGAAAAACCCTTATTTTTTAAGGGTTTTTTGTTATATATAGTAAATCTATTTTTTGGTATAATAAAAGTATGAAACGGTTATCATTCAAAAAAATAGCCCTCGCATTTCTTACTTTAATTTTAGTAGGGAATACTTTTAGTACGAATATCCAGACCTTTGATACTTCTGCTGAGCAATGTCACCTACAGGACCTACATACCAGCCCATGTGCTGTTGTTACCATCGGTGGTATTGTCTTTGAGATAGAACAAGATATAGATGCTTCTTCTCCTTCACTAGAACTTACGATGAATGACTTTGAATTTATTTCACTTGTTCAAGCAGAAATTAGTCCGAGTACAAATGATTATTTTCGTTATTACGCAGATAACGAAGCTCCACCCTCGCGAACTCAGCTCGCACGTAGTCATTTAGCTTTTTCATAGTATTTAATTACTCATTTAATTATCTAACATTATGAATACAAACATAAACAAAAAAGAAACTATCCCAAACGAATGTGAAAATTGTCAGGGAAAAACAAGTATTGGAGACACTATGAATGTAGGATCTGGAATCGACGAGAACGCATACGATAAAATAGTTGATTCAGAATGTCCTGTTTGCCAAAGACCAGTATCTTATTAAATATACAAAAATATTATGAAAAAATATATACCTATTATTACTTCAGCTGCTGTTGCTCTTTTGGTATCAGCAATAGCTATTGGACTGTACCATTATTCACAAAATACTGATGCTCAGAGAATCTCGGAATTTTATCACACCGAGGTGGCAACATTGGTGAGCCCTCATGGACTGCGAAAAGATATCGCGAAAGGGGAACAAGATTTCGTTCTCGTTGATGTACGCTCTCAAGAAGAATACGAAGAAGAACATATTATTGGAGCCGTGAATGTGCCTGCCTATGTTGATCCGGATACCTCAGCCTATGGAGATGTTGAACGAATCGTTAAAGGATTTGAAGATATCATGAGTGAATATCCAAACCGAGATATTATTATTTATTGTTACAGCACCGCCTGTATGTCAGGACGTAAGGTTGGAAAAATGATCTCAGATCACGGTATTTATGTAAAAGAGCTTGGTATTGGATGGAACGAATGGCGATACGATTGGAATGCGTGGAATCATCCACATGAATGGGATGTGACTGATGTAAGAGACTATATTGCCTCTGGAGACCAACCAGGAGTCTATTCAGCGCTACCTGGAATTGATGAAGGATGTTCGCTCAGCGCAGAATTTGACTGCTAATTTTATGAAACTTACCAAGCAACAAGAAACACTTATTCTTAATGCTGATTCAAAGGTTCTGGGAACATCATCATCGAGAAACCTCAATATTGTACCTGTTTCTACTGTCAGAATAGTAGACGACGTTATTATTCTCTTTAACTATTTCATGAAGAAGACTCATGAAAATATTCAACACAATCCACAAGTATCATTAGTCTGCTGGAGTGGGGCAAATGGAATTCAAATAAAAGGAATCGTGGATTATCAACACTCAGGAGATCTTTTCAAAACATACACGCAGGAAATAGCAGAGCTTCATCCAGGGCGCAGATTACATGGGCTCCTCGTTATTCAGCCTCAAGAATTATTCGATATATCATTACCAAAAAACGCATAACTTATTATGAAAAAATTATTTCTATTACTTACAACAATATTAGCTTTACCTCTGCAGGCATTAGCTCATGTTCGCTATATAGCTACTGAAACAGAGCAATCAGCATTAAATAATGCAGATTTCGCCTTGCTCTTTTCACCACTGCAAGAATCAAAATATATCATTATGATAATAGTCACATTGATTGTAGTGGTATTAGCCTATTGGTTTTTGGATCATAATAAATTCTTTCATCGATGGGCAGAACATATGGCTCATGTTGGTGAATCATACAAACCATTTGTTCCATGGATCACTCGTCTATCATTAGGAATTATTCTAATTGGAGGAGCTACAAATGAATTCCTCATATCACCGGTTTTTGAAACACCCTATGGTTGGATGGTTATTCTGCAACTCGTTATTGGATTCTTTTTAATGGCTGGCTTTATGACCGGATTGTCAGCGGTTATTGCCTTGGGGTTATTTATCTTTGCACTAATGCATGATCCATATCTCATTGGTTCATTTGATATTCTTGCCTTGATCCTCTCTCTATTTGCACTGGATAGTCGACGCCCAGGAGTAGATGATATTGTCGGTATACCAGATTTCCTACACATCAAGCGATTGCGAAAATATCTACCGACAATCTTGCGTATGGGTATTGGTATCGGAATGGCATATTTAGCTATCGTTGAGAAAATTCTTACTCCTGAATTAGCGGCATTGGTTGCTGAGAATACAGGGCTGATAGAAGTTATCCCTGTGTCAGCAGGTATGTGGGCACTCTCGGCAGGAATTATTGAGCTCGTTGTAGGAGTTATGCTAATTATTGGCTGGAAAACACGCCTCGCAGCTGTTTCGGCACTCGTTATTCTTTCTATGTCATTCTTCTACTTTGGAGAAGATGTAACATCACATGTAACATTGTTTGGAACACTCTCTGCGGTGTTTATTCTCGGTGTAGGTAAATTAGGGATTGATAAGCCTCATCCAATGCATAGGTAGATTAATTAATTACTCATTTAATTATTTGTATGAAATTAACGTACAAAAAACAATACTATGAAAAAAGGATTTATAACAAACATAGAGCAAGAAACTTTAGAAAATACTCATTTTCGAAAGGTACTCTATACCGGAGAACATTCTCAATTAGTCGTTATGTCTCTTAATCCAGGTGAAGACATCGGAAAAGAGATACACGCTAGTCTAGATCAATTCATCCGAATCGAATCTGGCTCAGGACTTGCCTATATTAATGGGAATGAAACAGTAATTCAGGACGATGATGCCGTCATCATTCCGGCGGGAGCTGAGCATAACATCACCAATACAGGGACAACAGTTATGAAACTCTATACTATATATGGGCCAGCAGAACATAAAGATGCAGTGATTCAATCAACAAAAGAAATTGCAGAAACACGTCATAACGATGAGCAATTTAATGGAGAAACAACAGAATAAACCACAACAAAAGACCTAAATTATTTTAGGTCTTTTGTTTCCAGTTAATTGAACATCCACGACTTGGATGTTGAATAACGGAGGTCGTGCCAGACTCTCTAATTTCGAACATTGCTTGTCCTAGCTCCTGAATTCTCCCACGAAATTGCATTTCATGTTTTGTATTAAACCCAACAAAAAGGACGTATTGTTGCAACCCTCGTAGAACTCCTTGTTGTCCTTAATTGATTTTTGGGTCTGTCAGCTGTTTGGTTAGTCAGCCTAGTTTCGTTGCTTCTCTTGACTCCTATATTCTTAGCCTTACGCCTCTGGGTCAAACGCCTACATGGGGTTATGCACTAAACAAAAAGCACCCCAAGGGTACTTCCACTTTTTCGTCTCATGCTTCGCCTGAAAAAGTTTGGCGCCCCTACGCGGGGATGTTTTTTGTCATAGATAAGTCAGGTATTACCCTTTAACAGTATCTTTTAGTGCTTTTCCAGCCTTGAATTTTGGAACACGTTTAGCAGCAACTTCTACTGTTTCACCAGTTCGTGGGTTACGTGCCATTCGAGCGTTTCGCATAGCTCCCTCAAATTTACCAAATCCAGCAATATCAACAGTTCCTCCTTTTGCCATTTCTCCTGCCATAGCGTCAAAGATTCCTTTGATTACCGCATCAGCTTGTGTTTTAGTTCCTCCGACCATGTCGTGGACCATGTTTGCCAAGTCTTGTTTTTTCATAGTTTCCGTAGTTTTAAATTAACGTAATTAATAATGTTGAAACTTAAGAATCTGCACTCAGATTCTTAAAAAGCTTTCACAACATTAGTATACAATGGTTTCTCGGGAATCTGCAACATAAAAAAGTTGACACAGGATCATAAAGTATACCAAAAAGAAAACAGCTCTTTAACTGTTATTTTCTTTTGGTGATAATACTATCAACAATTCCGTATTTTTTTGCCATAGATGCATCCATCCAATAATCTCGATCCATGTCTTTTTCGACTTGGTCTTTCTTTTGACCACTAGAGTCAGCAACCATGTCAATCAATTTCTTTTTCATTTTTAATATTTCTTCAGCCTTGATAATAATATCTGAGGCTTGCCCTTCAACACCTGAGAGAGGTTGGTGAATCATAACGCGACTATTTGGCAGCGTGTGTCGTTTTCCTTTTGTACCTTGCGATAAAATCATTGCTCCCATTGACGCTGCCATGCCAATACAAACCGTTGAGACATCTGGCTTAATGAAATGCATAGTATCAATCATTGCCATACCAGCATCAACAACACCTCCTGGTGAGTTTATGTATATAGTAATATCTTTTTCTGAATCTTCTTGCTCTAGGTGAAGGAGTTGGGCTACAACGCTATTGGCCATTTCCATTCCAATAGAACCTCCAATAAAAATAATACGTTCTTTTAAAAGTCGTGAGTAAATATCATACGCTCGTTCTCCAGCGTGGGTTTTTTCAATAACGGTTGGAATTAACATAGTTCTAATTATATGTTAAATGAAGAAACGAGCAACGCGACTATTCTGCATCTAAAGATATTCGCATCTTTATACTCACTCGCGTTCGTTAAAGATGTTTCAATTTATGCAGAGCTAAATGAAGAAACGAGTTAGAGACAACTACAAGCCATAGATTCGCAAAAAAAGAGCTTACTATCAAGCTCTTTATACTAATTCATCAATAACATCTTCTATGCTATTATCACTGCTTCTGTCACTAAATTTATGTAGCGTCATTCCTGTTAGGAGAAGAAGAATCAAACCAACAGCCAGAGTCCACGCCAGCCCAATATGCATATGCAGGACTTCTTTGATTGTTTCACCTATTAATATCCCTCCAACAATAAATCCAAGTACTGAGAAGAGTGTGTGATGACCAATAAAGATCTCTTTTAATTCATTGTTAATATGTAGATTAAATCGTTGCCCTCGTTTCTTTTTCATACATCTATTATAGCCTAGAGATAAAACAAAAAACAGCTAATACTGTTTTTTATCTAAAAATCGTTTTAGCAATATGTTCGCCCTGCTCGGTATTTCTAAGAACTCCGCATAAGGTAGATATATTCACTTTGTTCATTATCTATCTAACTATCGTTTTAGAAATATATTCGCCCTGCTCGGTATTTCTAAGAACTCCGCATAAGGTAGATATATTCACTTTGTTCATTATCTATCTAACTATCGTTGTTTAAAGACGAAGTAAACTTCTGTCTTAAATACAACTCCGCATAAGATAAACATAGTCGCTACGCTCCTTGTTTATCTAAAAATTTGAATACTTCCTGATGAGTCAATACTGACGCAACATAGGCTCGTACGTTATTTTCATCAATTCCTTTTTGATCTTTGTATTGTTCCATGATTTTTGTAACTTCTTCGTTAATCATTTCATCAGATGGGTCAATTTTTTCTTGTGATGCAATTTCATTCAGCATCAATTGAGTTTGAGCACGCTTATAGGCCTGAGGTTTCCACTCAGTTCTATAATCTTCCTTGGTTTTATTAATTGATTTCAGATAATCGTCAAATGATGTTCCTGTCATTGCGATATTCCCTTCAAACTCATGAACCATTTTATCAAGCTCGTATTCAGTCATAAGGTCTGGAACTTCGATTTCTGACTCATCAATAACAGCATCAATAGTCCCTATACGACGTTTCTCGACGTTTTTTGCTTCTTTCTCGTTTCTAAGATTTGCTTTCATCTTGGTCATAAATTCTTCTACGGTTTTGAACTCTCCGAGAGTCGCTACCCACTCGTCATTAATCTCTGGAAGATCTTCATCCTTAATATCGCTCCATGACACTGGTTCTTCACCTTCCTTTGCATCTTTCGTTGCGTCTTGTTGTGCCCGCATTTTCCGAAGATTTAAAACAGTCTCTTCTACTTCTTTCTCCTCGACTTCAGTAGAATATTCCTTAGCGTTTTCTACTTTTGCAATCTTTTTATAGTCTCCTAGTTTAATTTCAGGAAGTACTGCTGTGGTAATGGTAAATTCCAAATCTGTTTCTTCTGCGATCTTGGTAATTGCAATTTGAGGGTGCCCAATTGCCTTGATTTCTTCTTTTTGAAGAATGTCTATATAGGCATCACTCACAGCACGTTGTGCCATCTGATCAAGTAACTGCATCGCGCTCATTCCTTTCATAGCTATATCTTTTGGCACATTTCCTTTTCGGAAGCCGTCTGCCTCTGCATTTTCTACAACATTTTTTTCGGTTGCTTCTCTATAGCTTTCAAGTTTTTTAACCGGTAGTACTACCTTGATTTCAACTTGAGCATTTTCTAATTTTTTTACTTCTGTTTTCATGAGATCTACTATACCAAAGGGCTTTGTGAAGTAAAGGGAACGAGAAAAAGAGTCCTCATGCGACTATGCTTGGACTATAAAAGCATTTCTATTTTTATACTCGCTGTTGTCATTAAAAATAAAGGTAATTTTCGCAGATGTTTTAATTGTGATTTTTGACCAACCCATTCGTAAAAAGTATCTCTTAGTTGAAATATTCGTAAAGATCACGATTCATATTTTCAACAGGTGAATAATTATCAGTTAAGATTTGACTATTTTTAATGTTAATCTCTCCAAAATACCGGGCTTTCAGTAATGAGTGAAATGCAAATTCTTGATTTTCAAAATTACTTTTTCGGGCGATAATCATAACGTTTTGGACTTTTCCGATATCGTTTGAACCTTGTGGTAAAAATACATCAACATAGGGAAACACCGATTGATATGTAACAATCTCTGAACGAACAAATCTTCCGGTATTACCTGAGATACTCCCAGGAGCATTTATAATGATGATGCCTTCTGGAGAAAGACGTTCATATACAAGTTCTGCAAACTCTTTGGTGGAGAGGTGCTCCGGGAGAGAAAATCCATTAAACGCATCCATTAAAATGACATCATATTCCGCAGATGAATTTTTTAGAAATACACGCCCATCATCATGAAAAACATGCATATTTTCAGATTCCTCAAATTCAAAAAAATCTTTTGCTACCTCTGTCAAAATAGGGTTAATTTCTACAATATCCATACTAATGTCTGGATATTGTTTTGCGAAATAGTTTGGATAAGCATATCCGCCACCCCCAATCATCAAGGTTTTTTTTACCTTTTGATGAAAATAAAAACCTAAGTTATAAAAATAGGAATATTGTGAGGCAATCTCTTTACCATTATCTTTTTGTTGAGTTTGTACAAGATTATCAATATACAATTCACGTAATTTCTCACCATCACGCAGAACATCAAAAACACGTACTAAACCATAAGGGGTTTCCTCCTCAAATAGAGCCTGTGTTGATTGACTATGTACTGGATAAAAAAATAGAAAGCAGCCAATAATAATGATGCACAAAGAATACCACGAGCGATAAAAAATAAGTGAAAAAGAAAAGGTAACAACACCTAAACTAAAGAGTATCTCCTGAACACCAAAAAATGGAATAAGGAGGCTGGCCGCACCAAAAGTTCCAATAATTCCACCTAAAGAACCAATCATATAGCTTTCTCCAATACCACGAGAGAGCATGGAAGAGTGTTCTATAATTTTCTCGGAAATATAGGGCGCAATAAATGCTAATAAAAACGAAGGAACGAGAAAAATAAGCAGTGATGCCGCAACTGTAAATTGTCCATGTGAAAGGTTCAAGGCATCTAGGAAACTCAGCATAGGATGATAAAGTGACGCAATTAACATAAACACCGCAGAGCCCATTAAAAGAGCTCCTTTAAAAAACCGTGGTTGTGTATATCTTCCTCCTAAATAGTACCCCAAGGCTAAAGCCACAAGAACCACACCGATAATATTAGACCAAACCAGCGTGGAAGTACCCACAAAAGGCGCTAATAATTTACTACCTATTATTTCAAAAACCATAATAAAGGCACTCGTAAAAAAAAGGAGTAGGTAATACAGCCAAACATTATTGCGAAGATTCTTCATTGTATAAAAACTATATCACGAATGTTATATTTTTATCCGCGTGATATAATTGCATCATGATATCAGCAAAAAAACTGTTTGTAGGTTTGTTTATGGTGAGTTTTTTCACTTTTGGATTTAGTCCAGTAAATACTCACGCAATTCCCGTACTTGATATACCGAATACGGCGACAAACATCTGGAGAAACATTTCCAGCGAGGTACTTATACCAATAGTGCAGTCAGCTGCTAGTCGTGTTGTCACTAAAATGAGTTCTTCAATCATTAGTTGGGCAAATGGTGGCTTTGATGCTGACCCAAGCTTTATTAATAACTGGGGTGAATTCTTAAACGGAACTCAACATGAAGTAATTTCTAGTACTTTTTCTTATGCATCAAACGCAGCAAACGATAACGGTATTCCTCTTGGAGGTGGAAATGACCCTTCTGGAGATGCCCAAAATAACTATGAGCTTTGGGGATCAGGATCACTTGATACTTCACGATTTGTTGCGCAAACCATTGCTGGTTTTGGAGTTAATCAACTCGCTGATAATGATTTAGAACGAATTATTAATGGAGAAGGTGAGACATTAACTACCATTCTTGGATCAAAACAGGCGAAGGATCTTTTCTTCAATGACTTAACAGCTAACCAAGATTCAGCTGTCGATGTCTTTCACGCATATATTTCAGCTCCTGACCCTCACAATACCAACCGTGGACTAGGGAGGCTAGTAGGACAGGTTTTGAAGCAGGACATTATTAAAAATGAAGACCAAACCTTGCAAGAAATTCTTGCTCCAACCACCTTACTGAGTAAAAAAACATGTACTGATTATAAGGAAGACGGCAGTTGCGCACGTGAAATTGTTGAAACTCCTGGTGATATTGTTGCGGGACAATTATCACAATCCCTAGGCATTGATCAAGACCAGGCACTTCAACTTTCGAATTCACTGGTAGGGTCACTTATAAAAGGGCTTGGAAGTCTTGTAGATGGATTAACGACCACAGGATTATCACAACTTACCAATGTAGCAGCAAATGCTTTCTTCTCTAATAATGATATTGCAGTATTTGTTGAAGGAGCCGTAGGTCAAGGTGCTTATTCCTCAGAATATGATGTGCTTGGAATTCAAAATGCGGGTGGTACAGGTGGCATCTTCGATGGGGGAAGTGTTGGAGGTAATACAGGATCAACAGGAACTAATCAGCAAGGAGTACGAATATTTGTTGGAGGACCAGAACATGACGATGGTACATGGGATGGAGGTCCGATCTTTAGAGTTGATTTAGAACAGGATCTCCAAAGAAATTTAAATCTTTCGCTTGAAGAACAGGGATACTACGCAAATGCTACTGATCTTTTATCAGATTCAATTGATGTACTTTTTGAATTTGATAAATGTATCCCGGGCCCAGATTACGGTTGGGAAGACCGCTATCGTGATGTACTCCCAACAGCCGGGAATGCAGATAATGAACGAGATCAACTTAATGCTCTTGGATTAGCATCAATGAAACAAATGATCCAGGACCCACGCGTTAATATACCTGGTGCAAATACGATGCGTTCACAAATCCAAGTAGTTCTCGATACCGCAAAGGGAAAAAACAGTCGAAATGAGGTAAACCTCACGCGAATTCGTGATGTTATCTTTACTCTTGGTCCAATTAAAGACAGCGTGATGCAAGATTTTGCAATCCAAAAGTTAGCAATACATCCAGATCTTGTTCTTTTTGAAGAAGATTGGTACCAACTCAGTCAACTTCAAAAACAGCAACTTCTCGGTGAGGCAATCAATAGAATTTATTATACTAACTCTGAATATATCAATGGAGAGAACATTTTATTACTAGCAGCGCTCGAAAATGATGAAGAAGCCATCATTCGATCCGTATTAGCTATGGCATGGGAACTTTGGCGACAAGAAACATCTGAAGAAGATAAACTTAAGGTACGGGAAATTTTCAATGCAATGGAAAGTAAATTCTCAAGCCAATCAACAATAGCGACAGCACGTGCTGAACTTTCTCAACTTGAAGGAAGTATTAGCCAGTCACATGGATCTGCACAAGATTGCCTCGTATTCAAATCCTACGCGGTTGGGTATGATATTTCTGAAATTCAAAATATCGTTCGAAATTCAAGTCTCTCAGATGCAGAAAAAATATTTGGACTTGCTAATCTTATTGATCAAAACGATCCAAACTATACGTTAGCATCAGGAGGATTCCTTCCTGGGCTCGTAACTGCTTTCTATAATGTGAGTAATGTTCGAACTGATCCTGTGCTTGATCTCTTCTTAGATACGCAACGAAATATCCAACAATCCGCAGGGCAAAGTCTCTTTGAGACGAGCCTTATGACAGGTGAAATTTCAATTGCTCAAAGTATTCTTGGTTTTGCAGGAGCAAGTGAAAAAGAAGATTTTTTTGAAGAAAATTACCCTGATGATAATTTAACATTTCCAACAACTAAAAATCGAACAACTATAAAAGATATTTACGAAGTTGATCGAATGTTCGGAAAAGGTTCACGAATTAATCCAGCTGGAGCTCGTGGACATCTATTTTGTAGAACAGAAGGAAAATATGATCTCAACGGAAGTTCTGGAGGTGGTGACGATGGCTCAGAATGTTGGAAAAACTTTTATAACATTGGACAGCTTGATTACGCAACAATCATTACTGGAATAAACTAAGCGGCAATAAAAAAACCTCCAAAGGAGGTTTTTTTCTTGGTATTTTTTAAATTTTGTAAAAAAAAGAACCTAACAAAATAATAATGTCAGGTTCAAGTGTGAAATTAATAAGAGCTGTGCTCTTAAAGGTCTCAAACAGATACCTATTCTTCCGTGAGTTCCGGTAAAAAAGTACTTAACTGGGAACGCGTAACTCTGAAAGTTGATCTGGTGAATTTCTTGGTTTTGCCCTTACCAGAAATAACAACAACGTAGTCGCAATGGTATTCACCATCGTCAGTAATTTTAAAATCTAAAAGACGAACTCCACCACCTTTTTCAAGTTGTGCATTAGTAATAGCATACTTGGTTTTAAAATGTTTGGGTATCTTACCAATAGCGTAAGAATTTGTTAAGCGGGTATGAATATTGCTCTCAAAATTAGGTTGATTAATTGTTTCTGTTGCTGGATTTTTAGTAACAGGTTTTGTAATACTGTTTGCGTGTGCATATGTAGATGTTCCAACAAGGAACAACGTTAAACATACAAGTCTCATTAAGTTTTTCATTTGATAGAACGTTTTAATTCAACATAAAATGTTTTGATCAATGGATCTGAACCAGATATTCCACGTAAAACGTACTTTTATAAAGGAAAGTTGTTCACATACATGTACATTGCAATTTAAATTATAATTTTGAAATTTGCTAGTCTCTCAAATATACTAGTGTTATAATCAATGCATATGAAATCCTTTGTGCGTAATATTATTCTTTCTCTTTCTGCTTTTGTGGTATTTCTCTCACCTCTCAGCATTCAAGTAGATCCAGGTCTCCTTATTCAAAAAAGTGTTACACCAGAAACAACACAATCAGTAACTGAACATTCAATAATATCATTTGATCTCAATATGGCACATGCACAAGGTAAG
>JBLHWN010000017.1:0-11885 GCA_047629175.1 Minisyncoccia bacterium | reverse complement strand
TATTAAAATGACGGCGCGTCTTGGTTCAGAGTTTGATGGCCTTATTTTTGAGTCAGAAGCAGGACTCGAAGGAAAGCAAATTGTTCTCGATAACGTACCAAATGTATATACCGAATCAAACGGAGCCGTCATTTACACAGGAGAACAAGACGGACTTCATACACGTGTATTTATCAACAAAGATGGAAATCCAACCTATGAATCCAAAGATGTCGGTTTAATTAAATTAAAATTTGAACGCTATAGTCCAGATATGTCAGTGATTATTACTGACTCTGAGCAAACCCCATACTTCCAGGTCATGCTTGCTTCAGCAGGAAAGGTCCATCCAGAATGGAAAGACAAAACCAATCATAAAAGCCACGGACGTATGCAATTCAAAGGAGAGAAGATGTCATCTCGTCTTGGAAACACACCACTCGTTGCTGATATTTTAGATGTTGTGAACGAAGAAGTTTATGCTCGATCAGGTGAGCGAGAGCTCAATGAGAAACAAGCAGATGTCATTTCAATTGCAGCGCTTAAATACACTATTTTGCGGACACAGGCTGGAAAGAATATTAACTTTGATCCAGAAACATCATTATCATTTGAAGGTGATTCAGGTCCATATCTACAATATACCTACGCACGATCAGGTTCACTAATTCAAAAGGCATTTGATCTAGGTATTGATATAACTGATGAGCGACCAGAGCATTGGGAGACCATTGATTTGGAACGGTATATCTATCGTTTTAGAGAGGTTGTAGAGTTATCATTTAAGGAACTACAACCGCACTATGTAGTAACGTATATAACCGAACTGGCGCAATTATTTAACTCTTGGTACGCCAATACAAAAATTGTTGATGTGGATGACGAAACTAGTGGGTACAAGCTCGCATTAACACGTGCAACGGCGCAGGTGATTAAAAATGGATTGTGGATACTCGGTATCGAGGCTCCAGAAAGTATGTAACAACGAGCACTCGTTGTTTTTATTTACAAATATATTCTTTATGTTTAAATGAAATAAACTAAAATTCAAACTACGATGAAAAATCATATGATAATACTTTTAATTGTTACGACACTACTTGTTTTTGGGCTAGTTGTCATAATCATTTACCAACGCATTAGAATAAAGAATCTGAAAAAGAGACGGTCACGCAAGCTTGAATGGCATGTTAATGTTTCAAGCGGAATAAAGGAACTCTTCATATATAATCTCTCTCTATCCTTACTTAAAAAAAATATAAACATTAAGGACGTAATGGACTACTTCAATGACTCTGGTCATTCTGCAGAACTTGAAGAAGTGACCATATCTATTTTAGAAAATAGAAACTTTAAAAAACTACATTCACGGACAGGGCAAAGAGTGTTACGTATAGCCCACGAAGATGGGCATTCTAAAAATGAACAAGCCGCTCAGGCATAGAACCCATATCTGGTTTCTAGGAATAAAAAACCACTGTTGTGAAACAATGGTTTTAATTTACATGAAATATATTAATGCTAGGATGGAGGTATGCAAACACAAGCAACTATTGCTACGACAAATGAGGGGCAAAATACTAAAACTCGTTTTGGTATTTTCTCCGCGTGCCGTCGGAACAATCTTTCGCTTATTTCAATTATCAAGCAAACCGCATAGTATTCGGGTTTCTTTGTAATTAATAAATTGCACCATAAAGACCCGCAAGGGTCTTTATTTGTTACCTAATGAGCATGTTAAAATAACACTATGAATCAAAACGAAAATAAAAAGTCGAAAACAGCGCTATCTGAGGAATCAGTATTAGCCTTCTGGAACGAAAATAAGATCTTCCAAAAAACCTTAGATAAAGAATCTCCAAAAGGCGATTTTGTCTTTTATGATGGACCTCCATTTGCGACTGGACTACCACACTACGGACATTTGTTACCAGGAACAATCAAAGACATCATTCCACGTTATAAAACGATGCAGGGCTATCATGTAGCGCGTAAATGGGGATGGGATTGCCACGGTCTACCTATTGAGAATCTTATTGAAAAAGAACTTGGTCTAAAAACCAAAAAAGATATCGAAGAGTATGGAATTGAGAAATTCAATGCAGCAGCTCGCAACTCGGTTCTTCGTTATGAAGAAGATTGGAAAAAATATGTTCCACGTTCAGGACGATGGGTTGATATGGATAATCCATATATGTCGATGCAATCATCATACATGGAATCGGTGTGGTGGATTTTTGCTGAACTTTATAAAAAGGATCTAACAAAAGAAGACTTCAAAGCGATGCACTTGTGCCCGCGTTGCGAAACGACATTATCTAACTTTGAAGTTAACCAAGGATACCAAGATGTGACTGACATTTCTGTAACAGCAAAATTTGAATTGGTTGATGAGCCAGGAACATTTTTATTAGCATGGACAACAACACCATGGACGCTAGGAGGAAACGTTGCCTTGGCGGTAGGGGGTGATTTTGAATATGTTTATCTATACAGAGTTTCAATCGTTACCGATAACGAAGTAGAATTGAAGCCTGAAACCGTTATTATTGCAAAAGATATATTTTTGAAAAACTCTGAACTTTCAGAGAAAGAAAGACCAAATAATCAATATTATTTATTCGGAGATAAAAAGAAGAGATATGAATTAGTTAAAGAGGTAAGAGGTTCAGATTTAGAAGGAAAATCATACGTACCTGTTTTTGATTTTTATCAAAAACAAGAAGATCTAGAAAACCGTGAAAACGGATGGAAAGTTCTCGCAGCAGACTTCGTCACTACTGAAGACGGAACAGGGATTGTACATATTGCTCCAGCCTTTGGGACGGACGATATGGAGCTTGGGAAGGTACATGACCTACCATTCGTTCAACATGTTTTGAAAAATGGAACATTCAAAGATGACTTTGCAGAAACAACTGACGGAGGAAGTTTTAAAGGTCTTTTCGTAAAGAAAAAAGGAGACTGGATGACAACTGACATTGAGGTTGTTAAGCGACTCGCACATGACGGGAATCTTTTCTCAAAGAAGAAACTCATTCACAGCTATCCACATTGTTGGCGTTGTGATACTCCGTTGTTGAACTACGCAACGACGTCTTGGTATGTGAATGTACCGTCAATTAAGGACAAATTAATTGAAAATAACAGCAAAGTTAATTGGGTACCTGATCATGTAGGAGAAGGACGATTTGGAAAATGGTTGGATGGAGCTCGCGACTGGGCTCTGTCCCGATCTCGATTCTGGGGAACACCACTTCCTGTTTGGAAATCACACGATGGAGAAGAAACCTTTGTTGCATCTTCTATTGAGGAATTACTTAGTAATATTGAAACATCAGAAAACACCTATTTTGGATTTCGTCATGGAGAATCAGTTTCAAATACTACTGGTGCTATTAATGCGAAGATAAAAACTCACAACCCATTAACTGATCTTGGAAAAAAACAGGTACACGAAGAGACTGACCAACTACCAAAAGATATTGATTATATTTTTGTCTCACCATTACAGCGTACAACTGAAACTGCTACCATTATAAAAGAGCAGCTTGGTTTGAGTGATGATCAAATTATTGTCGATGAGCGATTACGAGAACGTAGTCCGGGAGATTCATGGGAAGGGAAGCAATGGCATGATGCTCATGTTGTTGAAGAATCACAACCTATTAATGATTTTTGGACCTACAGGTTAGAAGAGAATGCTGAGTCAATTAAGGATGTGTATCTTCGTATTATGGATTTCATGTTTGATATTGAGTCCCGTTATAAAAACAAGAAGATCTTCATTATTTCTCATGGTGGTGTTTTAAAAACGGTTCAATTTGCGTTGAAACATTATGGAGATGAAAAGAAAGCCCGTGAATTTTATTACACGGCGAGTCTTCCAAAAAATGCTGATATCTTAAACTTTGGTTTTAAACCATTCCCTCATAATGATCAGTTTGTTTTGGATTTACATCGACCGTATATTGATCACGTGAATGTTGTTTCTCAATCAGGAGAAAAACTTAAACGTGTAGAGGATGTCTTTGATGTTTGGTTTGATTCTGGATCAATGCCGTATGCTCAGGTACATTATCCATTTGAAAACAAAGAGGACTTCGAGAAGGATCGATTTCCAGCGCAATTTATTGCTGAAGGTTTGGATCAAACACGAGGTTGGTTCTACGTTCTATCAGTCCTTGGAACAGCACTCTTTGGAAAAACTCCATTTGAGAATGTCGTAGTAAACGGATTGGTTCTGGCAGAAGATGGAAAGAAAATGTCAAAATCGTTAAAGAATTATCCAGATATGAATTTGATGTTAGATTCAGTTGGAGCTGATGCTCTTAGACTATTCTTAATTAATTCACCCTTGGTACGTGGAGAAGAATTCGCCTTTGTAGAAAAAGGAGCACAAGAAGTAGCTTCAAAGGTGATGGGGCGATTACGAAACGTAACAACCCTATATCAAATGTATGCAGGTGATGCAGAGCACGATGGAAATGAACAATCAACAAATATTTTGGATCAATGGATCCTATCGCGATTAGCAGAATTACATACTGGTGTGAGTGATAATCTTGATAAATATGAACTTGATCGAGCAGCGCGATATATCTTTGATTTTGTTGATGATTTCTCAACCTGGTATATTCGTCGATCACGAGACCGATTCAAGGGGGCAGATGAGGTTGATAAAAAGCTCGCTCTAGGAACAACACGGCATGTTCTTTTGGAAACAGCTAAAATTATCGCTCCGTTTGTGCCATTTGTTGCTGATGAAATTTGGCAAGAATTAAAGGCTGCAGGAATGGAAGAATCGGTCCATTTGGAAATGTGGCCAGATATAAAGAAAGCTGACTCAGGGATTATTCATCAGATGTTTGAAATTAGGGAAGTTATTTCTGAACTACTCCAAATACGTTCCAATGAGAAAATCAAAGTAAGGCAACCTCTAGCCTCTGCGACAGTTTCTGTTAATGAAAATTTACCTAAAGGATTTATAGATTTGATTAAAGATGAGGTTAATGTAAAAGAAGTTATTTCCAAATGGGGTGAAATTATGCAACTAGACATAAATATTACACCTGAATTACAGGCAGAAGGAAACATGCGTGAACTCCTGCGCCAGATTCAATCACTCCGGAAAAAATCAGGATTAGAAGCACATGATATTATCAAGCTTCATATTCAAACAAGCACCGAAGGGCAACAGCTCATGGAAACCTTTAAACAGGAAATTACATCAATAGCCGGAATTAGTGAATTCAATTTCACTCACAATGACGGTGATGATATTAAAGTAGGAGATCTATTGTTTATTGTTGCAATTGAGAAATAAAAAAAGCCCGTTTAAATATACGGGCTTTTTATGTGTGACTTTCGTCCTTTTAGGTTTCTATGAATTCTTTTACTGGATTTTTTGTTTTAATTGCATTTAAAACATCTTTAATTTGCTCTTTAACCGTAGAGTAATCACTCTTGTTTAAAGTATGATTACGATTAATTTTTCCTGTTGTCTGACTATGATTCCATCCGTTATGAATAGTACCTTTGTCAACATTTAACTCTGCAAGAGTAGGCGTGAATAATTTAAGTTGGTTTAATAAAATAGGTAAACTCGGAGCAGTTATTTCTTTAACTAAAGGATTTCCTGGCTCCTTTTTTGTGATTTTTAAGAAATAAGTACTCTTAATTTTTGGCTTTTGGTTGAATTGAGCTTTTTTTGTCTCTTTGTTGCCTACAAACACTTTTACATCGCACATACTTTTTAAATTGTTAAAAGGTTAATATAAGTTTTCTTTAAATTTACAATAACACAAAGATTTTTAAAATCAAATATTCTATTGTTCTTGATGTGGGATATCGTATACTACAGCTATGTCACACGCCATTTACCAAACCCCTGCGCTAATTTTAAAAACAAAAAATATGCGTGAGTCAAACAAATTGTTAACACTCTACACTGAGCGTTTTGGTATTGTCTATGCGAGTACTCAGTCAATCCGTGCACTAAAAAGTAAAATGCGTTTTCATACCAATGCACTTTCATTGGTGAATGTTGACCTTGTGCGAGGTCGTGATATTTGGAAACTCACTGGTATCCATGAAAATATGTCCTCGTTTAATTTTGTTGGTACTGATGCCTATCTACTGCTTCACAAAATTAGTGCCCTTATTCGACGTCTCTGTAATGGGGAAGAAGCACATGACGAGATATGGACAGATATAGGAAATCTTTATAGGTATCTTGATGAAGGAACATCATCAGAAATAAACTTTGAACTTATTGAAATAATTTTCGTTGTACGTTTGTTGTATCAGCTAGGGTATTGGGAAGGGGAAGAAACATTTCTTTCAATTACGAATCCATTTATCAATGAAATTATTGAGACCCTCGAGGTGAACAAACCGTATCTTATTCAACGTATTAATGAGGGTATTGGAAGTTCACAGTTATAATGAGATCATCAATGCTTCTTAATAAGGTAGTCTATTTGTAGAATTACTCTGTCTAAATTCAAAACAATCACGTTCGTTCATTTCTTGATTCAACTATTTGGGTGCAAGCTGAGAGTGCAATTCACAAGGTACCCAGTCAATATGGGCATGTAATTTAAAATATTCGCTTTCGCTCATTTTCTCATTACAGTATACTGTAGCTAATGGATGACATCACACCGAAGAAGAAAATAGATCGTATTGATGCACTGGATCGAGAACTCTACGACCCAGCAAAAGAACATGCCCAACGAGCACGTCGAAAGATTCACGGGCGTGATATCGAATTAGAGCATGATTTTACTGATGACGAATATGACAAACTTATTAATGAGCGTGTTAAATACCAACTCCCAACCTCACTTTTCAAAAAGACATTCTTTGCAGTTCTTTCATTCTTCTTGGTAACGATTGTCATAGCAGGTATTTCTCTGTATGAAGGGAAGGCAAAAGTTTCTGGAGATCTTATTGCTATGGAGATTCTCGGTCAACCCTTCGTTGATGGGGGAGAGGAACTTGAGCTTGAGGTACGTATCCAGAATTTTAATGAACAAGACTTACAGTTACCTGATCTTGTTCTTTCGTATCCAAAGGATTCAGCCGTAGACGCTGAGCACGTATTCCTAAGGCGGTCTCTGCAGGACATTGGCCCAGGAAAAAGAGTTACTGAAGAATTCGATTTAATTCTCTTTGGACAAGAAGGTGATAATCGAAGTATTGATGCAACTTTAGAGTATCGAATTGAAGGATCAAGTTCAATTTTTATTAAGGAATTTAGTCATGATGTTATTATCAGATCAACCCCAACACAAGTATTGATTGACGCACCAGACTCTATCGTCCGTAATCAAGAATTAGTTTTTGGTATTAATATTGCGTCAAACTCAACGGCTCAGGTTAATAACACAGCCCTTAAAATTACTTACCCTCGTGGATTTGAATTCCTACGTTCAAATATTAGTCCTGATTTTAATAATAATACGTGGTATTTTTCAAACATCGATCAGGATGTTGAACGTATTGAATTTACTGGTCGTTTAGCGGCACTTGAAGGGCAAGGTCAATCATTTAATATTGAATTTGGAAAACAAAATCAATTTAATAAAAATCAAATTGAGACGGTCTTTAACAGCATCATACATACCGTAGATATTCAGAAGTCATTTATTGATGCTCAATTGATTGTTAATAACAGTACGTCATCAACATCTACCATTCGAGGAGGATCAAGTTTTGATGTAACAGTTGGTTATGAGAACACCTTAGACGTTGCCCTTGATAACACTGTTATTGAGGTAAACCTGAGTGGTGATTTGTATGACCGAAGTGAAATTAATACTCAGGATGGTTTCTATAATTCAAGTACGAGAAGTATTGTCTTTGATGGTAGCACTAATGACAGACTCAGTCGTCTTGAGCCTGGAGAGCAAGGTCAAATGAGGTTTACGGTTGGAACAAAACCTCTTGTCGGAGCGAGCGGGATCCTCAGTAATCCACAAGCTGAACTTTCAGTTGACGTAACAGCAACTGAACAAAATGGTAATAACCGACAAGCACTTGGTATTTCGAGCCATACGGTATTAGCTAATTCAGATATTTCAGTTAATCCAAAAATTCTTTATTATGATGGACTATTTGAAAATAATGGACCAGTACCACCTCGAGCAAATCTACCAACAACCTATACCTTGGTGTTCCAGGTAAGTAATTCATCTAATGATGTTTCAAACGCTGAGTTAACGACAACGCTACCTAATTTTGTTGAATGGACTAATAATATTGCTCCATCAGTTGAGCGAAATAATGTTTCCTATGATCGAAACTCACGGAAGTTAACATGGAAGTTAGATCGCCTCTCTGCAGGATTGGGAACAGGAACCGTGCAGCCACGGCAACTATCCGTACAAATCGAAGTTACACCATCACTTTCACAGGTTGGCGCAGACTTGGAGATTACTGGGGAAACACTTCTGTCTGGGTTTGATGAGTTTACCGAAGCGCAACTAAACTTTAGAAGAAGTCCACTTTCAAATAGTCTACAAGAAGCACGCGCACCAACAGCCAGTGGTCGGGTGACCGAATAAAACTATTCTTTATGGATAGTTTTTTTGATTAATCATATTCTTCAGGTAAACTTACATTATGAATAACGATGAACAATTAATGGAGAAAATTATTTCACTGTGTAAGACACGTGGATTCATTTTCCAGGCAGGGGAGCTCTATGGAGGACTATCAGGAGTCTATGACTATGGGCCACTTGGGACACTCTTGAAAAATAATATCAAGAATCTTTGGATTAGAAAATTTGTAGAAAATCGGCGAGATATGTATCTCCTTGATTCAGCAATTATTATGGGGGAGAAGCCACTTACCGCATCAGGTCATGTTGGCGGATTTTCTGATCCGTTGGTTTCTGATCTAAAAACTGAAAAGGAATATCGTGCTGATCACTTACTGGAAGAGGCAGACATTAATCCAGAAGGTATGAGTATTGCAGATATGACTACAGCACTCGCTGAAAATAAAGTCCTTTCTCCAGAAGGGAATGCTCTTGGAGAGGTCAGGGAGTTTAACCTTATGCTAAAGACTCAACTTGGTTCATCATCTGATTCTTCATCTACGGCATACTTACGTCCAGAAACAGCTCAAGGGATTTTTGTAAATTACAAAAACATCATGGACTCTATGCATCCAAAAGTTCCGTTTGGTGTAGCTCAGATTGGTAAAGCGTACCGAAACGAAATTACCCCTCGAAACTTTATTTTCAGATTACGAGAATTAGAACAAATGGAGATTGAATATTTTATTCACCCAGACAACTGGAAGGCAGAATTTGCATACTGGAAAGATGAAGTTCTCGAGTGGTCAGAAATGATTGGCCTTGATATGAATAAACTCCATGAGGTAGAGATTGGATCTGATGACCGTGCCCATTATTCAGAGCGTACTATTGATTTTGAATTTGATTATCCGTTTGGTCAGAAAGAACTCTACGGATTGGCGTATAGGGGAAACTATGATTTATCAAAACATGCTGAGGCTTCAAAAACAAAACTACAGTATACTGATCCAATTAAAAATGAAACCTATGTGCCGCATGTAATTGAGCCATCTATGGGGCTTGATAGGACGATACTTGCTGTCTTGATGTCAGCATACCGTGAGGATGAAGTTGATGGTAATGCTCGTTCATACCTCGCATTGAGCCCAATCGTAGCACCATATAAAATTGCTGTTTCGCCTTTGGTAAAGAATAAGGAGCATATTGTTGAGAAAGCAAATGAAATCTTTGGGGTCTTAAAGGCTGAATTTGGTAATGTAGCCTGGGATGATAATGGAAATGTAGGAAAGCGATACCGACGGCAGGACGAAGTTGGAACACCATTTTGTGTAGTGGTTGATTACGATACTTTTGATGATGGTATGGTCTCAGTTCGAGATCGAGATACGACAGAACAAGAGAGAGTAGGAATTGATGAACTAAAGCAATACTTTACTGAAAAGTTAACTATTGAATAACGCCTGGTAAGCCAGGTGTTTTTTAGTACAATATAAATTATGAGAACTCTCTATAAAAGTGTAAAAATGATTTTATTGGTAACTATTGTTGCTGGAATTATGAGCCTGGTTCGATTTGTATTAACAGAATATGATTCATATTTGTGGTTAAACTGGAACCTCTTCCTTGGCTTACTGCCATTGCTTTTTGCCTGGTTGGTAACCATCAGTAAACGTTTCTGGTTATCGAGCATTCTGGTAATCTTGTGGTTAGGTTTCCTGCCTAACGCGCCATACCTAGTAACTGACTTTATCCATATGGCTGACATCGGCCCTCAATCACTCTTGTGGTACGATGCCATGATGATCTTTATGTATACGGTTGCTGGTATAGCCTCATGGATTGTCAGTGTGCAAGTACTACAATCTAAATTCACGTGGCCTTCATGGGTAGTTTGGCTAATTGCATTCTTGACTGGATTTGGAATTTATATTGGACGATACATCAGATTCAACACCTGGGATATTGTCACAAACCCTGGTGCAATTTTTGAAAATATAGGTGTAATTATTACTCAACCAAAAAATCATGAGCCGGTTATTGGCATGACGGTAGTCTTTACGGTCATTTTAGTAACGCTTTATTTTGGATTCACATCCCTCTCTCACAATGAACAAACCAAAAATTAAACAATTTAAAAACGGACTTACTATTATGACTATTCCAGTAGAAAGTCCTTCTCTTACCGTGATGGCACTTGTAAACACCGGATCACGTTTTGAATCCAAAGATAACAATGGAATTTCTCACTTCCTGGAACACATGTGTTTTAAAGGAACTGAGAAACAGTCAGGGAAAGACATTATGCGCTATCTTGATGGTTTAGGTGCTGAAACAAATGCATTCACGTCATATGAGCTTACTGGCTATTATGTAAAATCTATTACCAAACACTGGAAGAAAACGTTAAAAGTCGTCTCTGATATTTACTTGAAACCTATATTCCCAGAAGAGGAATTGGAAAAAGAAAAAGGAGTAATCACCGGAGAAATTAGTATGTATGAAGATATGCCAATGCGTCATATCCATGATGTTTTTGCTGATCTGGTCTTTGGTAATCAACAGCCAGCTGGTTTTAATATTCTTGGACCAAGAAAAAATATCAAGAAAATGAAGAGAAGTTATTTTGTAAAATATCATTCTGAACATTATGTTGCTTCTGCTACGACTATTGTTGTTGCTGGTAATATTGATCATAAGGAGGTGATCACTCAGGTAGAGAAAGAATTTAGTGACATTGCTGAATCAAAGAGATCAAAAAAAACTCCAGCAAAGATCGAACAAATCAAACCTCGTATTAGAATCGTTCATAAGAAAACTGACCAAACACATATGATTCTTGGGTATGAAACAAAAGGATTCCACCATAAAGACACGGTAACTCTAAAGGTTCTTGGTTCACTTCTTGGGGGAGGTATGTCCTCTCGGTTATTTGAGAAGTTAAGAGAAGATATGGGTGTAGGATATTACGTAAGCGCTCGTAACACTGCTCAAAGTGATACTGGGTTATTACAGATATCATGCGGTATTGATAGTACGCGTGTATCAGAAGTACTCGATGCTATTCAATATGAAATGCATGTTTTAAAAAATGAACTTGTAGGTACTCAAGAACTGGAAAAAACTAAAGAGTTTATTATTGGAAACACTCAAATGGGACTAGAAGCAACTGATGATTTGGCTTATTATTATGGGCAACATCATCTCTTTGGATTGGATATTAAAACACCAAACGAATTTGCGCGTATTATTAAATCAGTAAGCGCAAAAGATATTCAGCGTGTTGCAAAGAAATACTTCACCTTGAATCGTATTAATTGTGCCATGATAGGGCCGCATACAAAGAAAGATCAAACAC
>JBLHWN010000016.1:0-12630 GCA_047629175.1 Minisyncoccia bacterium | reverse complement strand
AATTTACATTTCTAACTAAAGATACAGAAGGATATCTTTTCCCTGATACCTATCAATTTCTTCCGGGTGATGAAACTTCGCTGATTGTTAATAAGCTCTTTGAAACATTCCAAGAAAAGACGAATGACTTAAAAGAATCACACCTAGGAACACCATCATGGGGTGATATTATCATTATGGCTTCTATCATTGAAAAAGAAGCGACTAGTGATTTTGAAGAACAGCAAACCGTCGCAGGTATCTTGTGGAAACGAATTGACCAAGGAATTCCAATGCAGGTAGACGCCCCATTCCTCTACGCAATAGGAAAAGGGAGCGCACAGTTACGAACGATTGATTTACGCACTGACGGCCCATATAACACCTACACACGCAAAGGATTAACGCCAACGCCTATTGGAAATCCAGGTCTGTCAGCAATCAAGGCAGCTCTTAATCCAATTAATTCATTGTATTTTTTCTATCTGCATGATACTAATGGAGGTATCCATTATGGCGTGACGCACAATGATCATGTGCGAAATAAACAACGCTATTTATAATATTATGAAAAATAAAAATCTAGCATTTATCGATATTGAAACAACAGGTTTCAATGTTGAAACACAAGAAATAATTGAAATTGGTTGCGTCATTGTAAAACAACAAGACGGCGTACTTGGCGAAGTCGTCGAAGAATTTGAATTAAAAATACAACCAATGAAGCTAGAGAACGCAGATCCAGAAGCTCTTTCTATTAATGGCTATAACGAGGCAGAATGGCTTTTCGCTATGACACTCGAGCAGGCAATAAAGACCTTTGCTGAAAAGACTAAAGAATGTATTTTCGTGGCTCATAATGCTGCCTTTGATTGGTCATTTATTGCTAAGGCATTCGCAACGACGAATATTGAAAACAAAATGTTTTACGCGAAAATTGATACGATCTCATTCGCTTTTGCAAAACTCCACAAAGACCCAAGTGTCACACGTTACAGTCTAGGATCATTATGTGAACGATTTGGAATTACTAATGATCGTGCTCACACAGCTCTGGCTGATACTCGCGCTACTGTTGAGGTATATCGTAAGCTCTTGGAACTTTAGTTTCAAGGGTTTTTCTTTGCGTGATATACTAGATCGTATATATGCGTTATCGAATCTCATGTGGAGTAATACCTGTACACATTAACGCGAATGGAACCATTCGTTTTTTGCTAGTGCAGGGACACGGCGATTACTGGGGTTTCCCAAAGGGTCACAAGAAAAAAAATGAATCTCATAGAGAAACAGCCGATAGAGAATTGTTAGAAGAAACACAAGTTGTCTGTGATCGCTATCTTGGAAATACTATGTTTACAGAACGGTATCGAATCCCTAAGAAAAAAGGAACTGACATCATAAAAAAAGTTTTATATTTTGTGGGTATCGTTTCAACGACGGAAGTAAAACGTCAAACCACAGAGCTTAAAAACCATGGTTGGTTCACCTTAAAAGAGTCGCAATCAAAGCTTATTGATAATAGAATTCAAATGCTTCATGAGGTAATTGAAATAATACGTTCAGAAAAAAAGAATTAATATCTCTTTACTGATATTGTATTTGTATTAAACTCAAAACAGTGAAAGCAATCAAAGACACAACTGTATTTGTTGGAGTATCTGGAGGAGTTGATTCGTCAGTTTCTCTCGCACTTTTGAAAGGCCAAGGCTATAACCTCGTTGGTGTTTTTATGCGTACCTGGCAACCTGATTGGATTGAATGTACCTGGCGTGATGAGAGGCGAGATGCTATGCGTGTATGCGCACACCTTGATGTGCCATTTGTTGAGCTTGATTTAGAGCGCGACTACAAGGAAGGCGTAGCTGACTATATGGTTAATGAGTATAAGGTAGGACGAACACCTAACCCAGATGTGATGTGTAACAGAAAGGTTAAATTCGGAGGGTTTTTGAAATGGGCACTAGAGAAGGGTGCTGATTATGTTGCCACAGGACACTATGTTGATCGAATAGTTGCACCTGATGTGCTCGTTACGATGTTGCGTGGTAATGACCCTCAAAAAGACCAAAGTTATTTCCTTTGGACTCTGGAACAATCACAACTCAAACATATTCTCTTTCCTGTTGGAAATATACCAAAATCACAAGTGCGTGTGTTGGCGAAGAAGTACGATCTTCCAACAGCGGTCAAAAAAGATTCCCAAGGAATTTGTTTCATTGGCGATATTGATATGAAGGACTTCCTTCGACATTATATTGATGAGAAACCTGGCGATGTAGTGAATACTGACGATCAGGTTATTGGGTCACACAATGGCTCACTGTTTTATACGATCAGCGAACGACATGGTTTTGTTATTGATCCAAAATTCAAAGGAACTGATGATAAACCGTATTATGTAATTGCAAAGGATATTGAAAAAAATACACTTACTGTTTCGCAAAATCCTAATAATGATCAAGAGCTGACAACGCAATGGAGTCTCATTGATGTTGTTGATAACCAAAATATTTTTGCTCGTGGAATGTATATTGAAGCGCAAATTCGTTACCGAGGAGAAGTGAAGCACTGTTCAATTATTGAATATAATTCAGTAACGAAGAATATGATAATTAAATTTGATGAACCGGACGCAACTATTGCACCAGGGCAGTCAGTAGTATTCTATAAAGGCAAAGAATGCCTTGGGGGAGGAATCGTGGCCTGAAAAAGAGTGCGTGGTCTAAAAAGTATCTAGTTTGACTAGATTCTTTTTATTTGTTTAAATATAGAAAACGAATTTTAACTCTTTAAACAATTTTATATCTTATGGAAGCAACTATTATTTTAATTTTTGTAATTGGTTATTTATCAATTACTCTCGAACATCCATTAAAACTGGATAAAACAGTACCTGCATTAATTATGGCAGCATTAATATGGGCCGTACTTGCAGTGGGGTTTCATATGGGCTTACTTGATGTAATTGATACTCATGATAGTGTCTTTAGTTTTATAACAGGGGGCGATTCTGCAGAGCACGGTTTTGATAATACTCTTTTACACCACCTTGGTAAAACTGCAGAAATCCTTATATTTTTAATGGGTGCGATGACAATTGTTGAAATTATTGATCTTCATCGAGGTTTTGAACTACTGAAAAGTGCAGTGAGTACTAAAAGTAAAAAAAAGCTGCTTTGGATTATTGGTATTTTAGCCTTTGTTTTATCTGCGATTATTGATAATTTAACTGCAACTATAGTTCTAGTTACCTTGCTACGAAAATTAATTACTCACAAAGAAGAACGATTGTGGTTTACGGCAATGGTGGTAATTGCGGCTAATGCAGGAGGAGCTTGGTCACCAATAGGTGATGTTACAACTACTATGTTGTGGATTGCAGATAACGTAACAACCATGGGACTTATTAAATCTGTTGGGTTGCCATCTGTTGTTTGTTTTGTTGTTCCTTTTTGGGTTGCATCATTCTTGAAACCCTTTCGGGGCAATATCAAGGTGGGCACAAATATTGATGACGAAGAGAATGCTAAGTTACTAAGTAGTAAAACTATGTTGTTTTTAGGTCTTGGTATGATTGTCTCTGTTCCTGTCTTTAAAACATTGACGCATTTGCCACCATACATTGGCATGATGCTAGCACTAGGTGTTGTTTGGTTGGTTTCAGAATACATTCATCCAGAAGAAGACTTCACTAAAGAACGTAAGCATCTGTATTCCGCCCATAAAGCACTATCGCGCATTGAAATTTCAAGCATTTTGTTTTTTCTGGGAATTTTAATGGCAGTTGCTGGCTTAGAAAGCTTGGTGTATGGAGTAGCTGAAAATGGAGATCCTGTAGGAACTCTTAGATATTTAGCAGAAGTCTTGCAGGCTGCAATACCGAATCAAGATATTGTTGTTATATTATTGGGAGTTCTTTCTGCAATCATTGACAATGTGCCACTAGTTGCAGCTTCCATGGGAATGTATGAATCTCCAACTGATTCAGTGCTGTGGCATTTTATTGCGTACAGCGCAGGGACAGGTGGATCTTTGTTAATTATTGGATCAGCTGCGGGTGTAGCTGCAATGGGAATGGAGAGAATAGATTTCATCTGGTATCTAAAAAAGATAGCATGGTTGGCTTTTATTGGATTTATTGCTGGAGCAGGTGTATTTCTGCTTTTCGAAAGAGTTATATTTGCTCATTAAAATTAAAGTTTTCGCATAGAAAACAAAAAACCCTCGATTTTTATCGGGGGTTTTCATGTATATGATATACTCTTTCTATGAATGAATATGATCTTATCTTACGTTTAGTAGTCGCGCTGTTTCTCGGTGCATTAATTGGTGTTGAAAGAGTGCACGCAGGAAAGAGTGCTGGGATTAGAACGCTTGGTCTCGTTGCACTTGGTTCAGCATTATTTATTGTTATTTCTGAATCAGTTATTGCTGGTTATGGTTTTGAAATTGACCCACTTCGTGTAGCAGCAAATATTGTAACAGGGGTTGGGTTCTTGGGCGCTGGTATGATTATCGTTAAAGGTGATGGACTTTCCAACCTAACGACCGCGGCAGGTGTATGGGTTGCTGCTGCTATTGGAATGGCTGCTGGGTTTGGTATGTATGGTATTGCTGTTGCCGTAACCACTCTAGTGATTGTTACCTTTACGTTGATGTGGAATGTAGAGAATTATTTAAAGGAAAAATTTGGAACTGAAAAAAAATAACCTGAAAAAGTTTTTTCTTTTTCGTGAATAGACTATTATAGAGAAATGTTAATTTTAGAATCATCACAAATTAAGTATATTGAACTACTCGTTCTCTATACTTTGTTACCTCTTGCTCTCGTCAGTTCACTATCTGTGACGATCAAGGTTATTTCTGTTGCTGTAGCTTTTGCGTACGTTTTGTATCTTTTGTATTTATATACTGGTTTTAAAGTCGAAAAAGTAAAAAAAGAGATCCTCCCGGCTTTTTGGAAACGAACATTGATAACACTAATTCCCGTTACGATTTTTGGTTTATTCTTTGTTTTAACGCAGGCGCCTGATGCTTTTTTTCGCTTGATAACGACTGATATAAAATTTTGGTTATTGATTGTATTTATCTATAGTGTTGGATCAGTATTACCTCAAGAAGTTATTTACCGAAATATTTTTTGGCGTCGGTACCGGGAATTATTCTCAAACACCTATATTTTTATCATAACTAATGCTGCGTTATTTTCTTTGAGTCATATCTTCTTGGAAAGCTGGATTGTTATTGGAGTTACCTTCGCAGGTGGGTTACTTTTTGGATTTACCTATGAAAAAACAAAATCGACACTGCTCGTTACAACAGAACATTCACTATACGGACTCGTTTTGTTTACTATTGGAATAGGAGCACTTCTCGCATTCCCATCATAATAAAACCTAAAAAAAGACTAACTTCCTTGTTAGTTTCAGAATTTTTCTCCTCACGGTATTTGGATACCGATTGTTCAAAAAATTCTCATCTCCTCGAATTTAACCCTGTTTTGGGTATTATAGGTAATGTTTGATTTGTCTTTTAGAAACATTCATTTAGAATAATAATTATGACATCACAAGAAATCAGAACTCGATTTTTAGCATTCTTTGAAAAACGCGGACACGCTGTTTTGCCATCAGCCTCATTGATTACGGTAGATGATTCAAAGGCAACGAATGCAACACTTTTTAACACCGCGGGAATGCAGCCGTTGATTCCTTTTCTCATGGGGCAAAAACATGAATCAGGTAAGCGTCTCGCAAGTTCGCAAAAATGTGTACGTACCGGTGACCTCGAAGAAGTTGGTGATAATACACATGCGACATTTTTCGAAATGCTTGGAAATTGGTCACTCGGCGATTATTTCAAGAAAGAAGCAATCTCATGGTCATGGGAATTTCTTACTGACAAAAACGAAGGACTTGGTCTCGATCCAAATCGTATCTATATAACCGTCTTTGCGGGGAATGATATGGTTCCAAAGGATACCGAAGCTGTAGAAATCTGGAAAGAATTTATTCCTGAGCATCGTATTTATTATCGTGACTCAAAAGACAACTGGTGGACGGCAGGTCCGAATTCACCAGCGGGTCCATCAACAGAAATGTTTTATGATTTAACCGGGGAACTGGGTGATATGTCAGACGCTGGATTTGAAACAGCTGACGAAGAACAAAAAGTCGTTGAAATTTGGAACAACGTATTCATGGCGTATAAACAGGAAGGAGGAGAGGTAACCGGTGAACTTCCTCAGAAAAATGTTGATACCGGAGCAGGACTTGAACGAGTAACAGCTGTTATGCAAGGAACAACTAATATTTTTGATACCGATCTATTTTTGCCACTATTAAATATCATTAAAGAAAATGCTGGAAAATATAACGACAGAGATGGGCGTATTATTGCGGACCACATTAAAACAGCAGTATTCCTGATTCAGGATGGCGTAGTTATTTCAAACACTGGACGTGGATATGTACTACGGCGAATTCTCCGTCGCGCGTATCAATCATTGGAATCAATAGAATGTTCAGAGAAGATTATTCCTGAGCTCATTACGACGGTTGTTGGTATGTATAGTGATCTTTATTTCAAAGATGTAAACGAAAAACAAATCGCAGTAAAAATTAAAATCGTTGCAACAGAAATGGACAAGGTGATTAAAATAATCCAACGTGGAGTAAAGATTTTCAAGAAATTAAAAGATGATCCAAATACCCTGGTAACAGGAAAATTCCTCATGGACCTTCAACAAACTCAAGGACTTCCATTATCTATTTCACTAAAACTAGCAAAGCAATTCAGTATTCAAATTTCAAAAGAAGCGATGGATGATTGTAAGAAACTGCACACAGAACACCAAGACCTTTCACGGAAGGGTGGAGCCCCGAAATTTAAAGGTGGGCTTGCTGAAGATACGCCAAAGATTCGAGCACTTCACACCGCAACTCACTTGATGCTTGCAGGACTACGTCATGAACTTGGTAACGACGTGCACCAAAAAGGATCAAATATCACAGAAGACAGAACGCGTTTTGACTTCACTTATGGTGAAAAAGTAGAACGAGATATTCTTGATCGTGTTGAACAATATGTTAATGATTCAATTGCAACGAACGCAAAGATGGGGGTTCAATTAATGGAAAAAGACAAAGCAAAAAATTCAGATGTTGTAGGGTCATTCTGGGAAAAATACCCAGAGACGGTAAAGGTCTGGACCATTATCGACAAGGATCAAAACATCTATTCAAAAGAATTATGTGGAGGTCCACACGTTGAAGATTTGTCACAGATTTCAGAGTTTGGAGCCTTCAAGATTAAAAAGGAAGAATCCAGTTCAGCTGGGGTTCGCCGTATTAAGGCAATACTTGAAAAATAATGCACCTGAACAAGGTGTTTTTATGTGTATGATAAAGAAATCATCTTGTTAGGTGAATCCACGTCGTCAGTTGCTTCAGCCTCAGAGGTTCAAATTTATAAAAATATTTTCTCGCAGTTTTCTGGGAAAACATTTATTGTATCAATTCACAAAATGAATCTTTTGAAATATTTTGATCGCATTATTATCTTCGAAAAAGGTAAGATTTCTGATCAAGGAAGTTTTGCAGAATTATATGAAAATAATAAAATTTTCGCCCAGCAATGGGATGATTACATTTCATCACATTAAAACACCTACCTGGGTGTTTTTGTTTTATGATACAATGATCATATGAAAAAAACCTTTGAATTTCTACTTGTTCTTATTATTTTTTACGGGGTATATTCTGCTTTTGATCAGATTATCCCTATGTTTGCTCCTGAGTTAAATCAGTTCTGGCTGGTTATTATTAGCTTGCTTGTTGCAGCTGCTTTGTTATTGCTGTATTCACAGGTTATAGCTTCTTCTATCAAGAAAAAAGTAAAAGAAAAAATGACGGAGAAAATTTCCGATCTCGAAACACAGGTTAAGGAAAAAGAAGAAGAGGTAGAGCAAAAAGATTCAGAACTGCAAGACGCGTTTAAAAAGAAAAAGATAGTGGAAGAGGCAGCAGAGGCTACTACCGAATATAAATGAAGAAAGGATTCAATGTACGCAGTAAATATTACGAATTAATACAGAGCAAACGACTATTCTGAATTTTTTGAAGAAGTCGAGAAAATTCCCGGAACGAATCATTACAACTATGAAAAACACCATTACTAAAATTCAACATTTCATTCTCTTTGATATTGATAGCAGCAGCGTTGGCGCTACGCTTGTTCGACATGGGAAAAACAGCGATTCAATTTTAATAAAACGTGAAGAACTTTTTTCGCTACGTAAAAATATTACCAACGGAAATGAATATCCGTTTGATAGATTTTTTGATCTTACTTGTGCAACATTGAGAAAGGTTGCTGATGAAATTCTGCTACAGTCACTTATTCACATTGATACTATTTATGTGAATGTTTCAACTCCATGGATGAGTGCTCAGAAACGAGTCATCAATTACGAAAAAAAGAAGCCATTTATCTTTACTAAAGAACTTGCTGACGAGCTCGTTGAAAAAGAAATAGCATCTTCCTTTGATCACAATATTGATTACGCAAAACACGATGTTGATCTGATTGATCGTCGTATTGTAGATGTGTATGCAAATGGATATCCAACACGTAACGCCCTTGGGAAAGAAATGAGTCAGGTGGAAATTCACACGTTAACGAGTGTTATGTCGAAAAAAACCAAACAAACATTCTCTGGTATCTTGGAACAGGTGTTTCATCGTGATGTTACTTTTGTTTCTAATACCTTTATTAATTATCAATCAGCGCAAACTCTTCTTCCGGATATTAATAATGCAATTGTTGTAGATTTAGCAGGAGAGGTAACTGACGTACTACTAGTAAAAGATGATCATTTACTGCAGGTAGGATCAATTCCTGTTGGAACTCACCATATAGTTCGTACCTTGAGAGATACGTTAAAAATCTCAATCAATAAGGCACATTCATTACTACGTTTACGTAATGATAATCATCTTGATGAAGCATATGCTGATTCACTGGAGAATGCCTTGAGCCAAGCATTTACCTTATGGTTCAAGGAGTTTTTTAATCTTCTAGATCGCTATGCGCAATCTGGCGTACTGCCTCACACCATTGTTTTGAAGGCGGATACACAAACCTTGTCATGGGTAGAGGAGCAGATTCTAAAACAAGACCACCTGGCTGAGCATATGCACGCAGGCAGTAAAATCGAAATTATTACCTTATTCAATAATAAAAAGAATCTTGCTTTTCATGATGCAGAGCTTGGTATCTTTGATGCATTTTTAGCTGAGCAGGCATAAGACCTCATTTCTTGTATGGATGGAATTAATAAAAAAAACGGAAAACGTATAATGAGACCGAAGGGTATTCGTTCTTTTGACGAACGTCCACGAGTTACGATGGTCCTTGGTCAAGGAACACGAGCCTCATCAGAAGTTGAACAAATTCACAATAAGAATTTAGTTTACATTCCTGAGGCACCTCCTGTTAATTCATCATCGCAAGTTCGACCTAAAAGAAAAAAATTTTCGTTAAACCCTTTTTTTAGATTCTGTAAAAAGATTATTCTTTCAAAATGGGGAAGAAAAATAGGAGTACTTGTATTTGTTTGGAGTCTTCTGTTTGTTATATTTGATTCTCGAGATACAACAAAGATTACCATTCGTCCGCATCTAGAATATGTTGATGTTACCCAAAACGTTTTAGCCAAACGAACAGCAAAGGAGGGAGAATTAGTTTTTGAAATTATTGCAATTACCGATGAGGTCTCAATATCTGTTATTGCGTCAGGAGAACGTGCGGTAGAACGATACGCTCAAGGTGACGTGACACTCTATAACGACTTCAGCTCTGAGCCACAACGTTTATTACCAGGAACTCGTTTCACGTCAGTCAGTGGAAAAACATTCAAGCTTGGTGATGAAGAGGTAATTATTCCAGGTAAAACTGAAGAGGCCGGGACTACAACAACAACTATTTATGCTGAGTTACCTGGCCCGCAGTATAATATTGCTAGTACCGATTTCACCATTCCAGGTTTTAAAGAAGCCGGGTTGGATGAAAAGTATAATACTATTTATGCTTTCTCAAGTTCAGCCTTTGAAAACGGTTTCGTAGGAACGGAATCATACATAACGGAAGAGCAGTCTGATAAAACGATTAGTGAGCTACAAAAAAAGCTTGCAGACCGTTTGTCAGTTAAGTTAGAAAAAGAAAAAACTGACGCTCTCCTTCTTGTAAAAGATAGCGCACGAATTACCTACCATGAGCCAGTATCAGTTTTCGGAGAAGAAAAGGAAACCGGACTTATTACAGGACAGGGGACGATACTTTCTCTAGCTGTAGGAAAAGACCACTTGGAAGAATTTTTAAATACTACTCTCTTTGAAGAAGAGAATATTGAGATTATTGATCCTAATAGCATAAACGTCCGTTTCGGTGGTTCAACTATCGATTTTAAAAATCAGCAAATAGTACCATTAGTTATATCAGGATCGCCCTTATTCTCTTGGGTAATCAGTAAAGATGATATTACTAACTGGCTTGCAGGTGTTGAAAAAGATATGCTTATCTCCTTATTTGAAGGGAATAAGAGTATTGATCGTGCAGAGCTTAAATTACGTCCATTTTGGAGATCTTATGTTTCTGAAAACAAAGAAAATATAGAGGTTATACTAGAATAAGTACCACTTATCGCGAGTGGTATTTACTTGTTGACTATAATATGCTTTCTGCTAATATGGGCGCTATCGCAATGAGCACAGAAGAAAAAATTACAAAGATTGGCGTAGTGGTGGAAAATCTTCCAAATACCATGTTTCGCATTCAGTTCGATAACGAAGAAGGATCAGTAGCACTTACTCCAGAGGATGTAAAAGCTCTACCTATTGTTACTCTCGCTGGAAAGATGAAATTATACCGGATTAGAATTCTTGTTGGTGACAAGGTAGAAGTACTTATCGATTCCTACGGAGGAAAAGGACGCATTATCAAGAGACTCTAAACACGGTTTTTTTCTATGTTTTTGCTCATAAAACATAGGTTCTATTCGAATAGCAATATTCAACCTTTAATTATTATGAAAGTTAAATCTTCAATTAAAAAAAGAAGTCCAGACGACAAAATTGTTCGTCGAAAAGGACGTCTATATCTTATTAATAAAAAGAATCCACGAAACAAGGCGCGACAATAGTCGTAGTCTCTATTTTGTGATTTTAATCATTATCTATTTAGTATGAGAATTTCAGGTATTACCATTCCAGACAATAAACAAATACAATACGGTCTTACTGTATTGTTCGGAATTGGACTCTCAGGCTCTCAAGCACTTTGTGCTGAAGCCAAGGTAGATCCAGTTACCAAAACAAAAGATGTCTCAGAAGCTGATGAAAAAAAGCTTCGTGAGCTCATCGATGAATTGACACTTGAGGGAGACCTTAAGCGTCAAATTAGTCAAAACGTAAAACGTTTGATTGACATCGAGTCGTACCGAGGAGGACGACATAGCCGAAAATTGCCAGGTCGAGGGCAACGAACTAAGACTAACAGCCGAACCCGTCGTGGAAACAAACGAATGACTATGGGTTCTGGGCGAAAATAATTAGCTTATGGGAAAGAAAAGAATTGTTAAACAAAAAGGACGAACAATGGACAAAAACCTTAAGTCTCGTTCATTATCTCGTGTACCTAAGAAGAAACTGGCAAAAGCAATTTTGCATGTTCAATCAACGTACAACAACACCAAAGCCCTTGTTACTGATTTAAATGGAAACGCAATTATGTTTTCATCATCAGGAGCACTTGGGTTTAAGGGTGCCAAAAAGGGAACTCCATTTGCAGCAGCAAAAGTAGGAGAAGTTCTTGGGGAAAAGGCAGCATTAATCGGAATTAAAGAAGTCGACGTGATTGTTAAGGGAGTTGGTTCAGGTCGTGAATCAGCAGTTCGAGGATTCGTATCTCATGGTATTGATATCACTCGTATCCAAGACAAAACTCCTGTTCCATTCAATGGACCACGAGCACCTAAACCACGACGTGTGTAACAAATAGTATGGCAAAGATCAAAAAATATAAAATTGCACGAAGACTTGGTTCTGGCGTGTACGAAAAGACACAAGGGCAAAAGTTTATGCTCTCAGAGCAAAAACGTTCCAAAGCACGTTCAGGTCGTCCAAAACGACCAACGGACTATGGATTGTCTCTTATTAAAAAACAACGTGTACGTTTTGCATATGGAGTTTCTGAAAAACAGTTTCGAAATTATGTTAAAAAAGGTATGGATTCTGCAAAAACTGGTGGAGCTCCGTCAGACGTATTATTCAAAACTATCGAATCACGTTTCGATAACGTAGTGTACCGTTCAGGTATTGCTGCAACGCGAGCATTCGCACGACAACTTACAACTCACGGACATCTTATGGTAAACGGGAAAAAACTTGATGTTCCTTCATACCTTGTGAAGAAAGGAGATGTTATTACTCTTCGAGAAGGGAGTAAGTCAAAAACAGTATTTATCGAACTAACAGAACGACTTTCATCAGCAATTGTGCCAGCGTGGCTCACTGTTGATGCAAAAAATATGACCGTCACTGTTACAGGAGAGCCAAAGAATCCAGACGCATTCTTTGACTTTCAAGCGGT